>CAZBLL010000223.1:0-3121 GCA_964492625.1 uncultured Synergistaceae bacterium | reverse complement strand
TGGTTACCTGTACTTCCTCAACGGCTCAATCCTCTGTTCCCCAGGATTCCTGATTCTGTCAAGAATGTAGGTCTGACACTTATGGTTCTCCATCGCCGTTTTTCGTCTCCGCCAGGCCGTCGCCAGCCCCGAGAGGTTCTCATGCACATTGTCCGTTTCGGCCAGGATTATCAGGTCTTCGGACGTGTACTTCTTTCGGAATCCTTTCACGGGCGCCTTGTATCGCTTCTTCAGCCTGCCCGTATCGAGATATCTCCTGACGAGTCTCGTCATCTGCTGTCTTGAATAGCCCGTAGTACGCTCAAGGTATCTCAGTACAAGCCCCTTATCTGTCTTGGAAAGGCTATAGTAGCGCAGACGGCAAAGGACATCTTCGACATGCTGATAACGGTTGTCCTTTTCCGGCTGATGGCAGAATTCCACTCCCTCCGTGCCGGTCATGAAGTTCCGGATTTGATCCAGGGTCTTAAGCTTCTCATCGTTCATGTCGATCACCATGCTCATGTCTCCATGATCGACCAAAACCGCATCTTCAGACTCATACCTCACTGGATATCGAAACCCTGTTCAGACTCATACCATGTTGGACAAGAGTGATAGATGTGAGAAAGAATGGTTTGCGATATAATCAAAATGGCAAAACCGCCGAAAGGCGGTGACGCAAAATCACGGGTCTAAAATCGCAAGATCATGACAGCCGGATTGCCGTCGTCTACGGGATTTCCTATGAAGCCTTCGGCTGTTGCCGGAGGCTTCATAATTTTAGGGGGGAAGTTTTATGAGACTCAAGCGTTTGAGCAACAATTTGATTTCTCAAGATCAGATACTGCGGTTGGCCGAGGCTTCTTCGTTCGCCGAAGCCCTTCCTCTCTGTATAAATATCGCCATCGAAGCCAGTGATAGAGAGCTCGATTCTGGAGGGATATATCTGCTTGACTCATCAAGCGACAGCTTCAAGCTCGGCGCGGCCACCGGCCTTTCCGGGGAGTTCGCCGAGTGCGCTTCCGAATGGGGGCTGGATTCCGCCCGAAGCCAGATTCTGCTTACGGGCAAGTCCTGGTACGGGAATTACAGTGATCTTCCGAGCTGGAGCACTTCGTCGCTGACGCAGGAGGGGTTGCGTTGTCTGGCTGTACTTCCCTTCAAAGATCAGGATGGACAGGTAATAGGGTGCTTTAACATGGCTTCTCACCAACATGATGCTATCCGGACTGAGGTGCGCGACAATCTGGAATCCCTTGCAAGCCTTATAGGGCGCACAGTAGCACGGATCAGAGAGGGGTTTCACAAGGCTCAAATTTCGGACAGTATACTCACTATGATGAACTCTCTTAAGGACATGATCATCATTCTTGATGCTGCTGGGAATATAATTTGGGTTAATAAGCATACCAGCGACCGTTTGGGATATTCAATGGAAGAACTGAAAAAAATCAACTTGGCGGACCTTCACCCTAGAGAAAACCTGGACCAGGCGATGAAAACCTTTACAGACATGCTTTCGGGGCGACGCACCGTTTGCGATATTCCTCTTTTATGCAAAGATGGGTCGCTGATTTACGTTGAAACTATCGCCGCTCCTGGAGAGTGGCTTGGTGCTGAAGCCCTGTTCGGTATCTGCCGCGACGTGACTAAGCACTACGATGTATCCAGAGAGATGCGGACGCGGAATATGGCGCTTGAAGAACAGGTGAGCGAAAGAACCGGGCACCTCATCAAAAGGCTGGAATTTCAGAGCATGATTTCCAACCTCTCGAAGCATTTTGTTTCGGGGGAATCATACGACAAAGCCGTCAACCTTGCGCTTGCGGATATCGGCGCCTTCACTCATGCAGACAGAACTTATATATTTCTTCTTGATGACGGCGCGGGAGTAATGAACAACACCCACGAATGGTGCGCACCCGGCATATTGCCCCAGATGGAAAACCTTCAGGGTCTTCCCCAGGGGATGTTTCCCTGGCGGATGAAAGAGCTTCGCAGCAAGGGGTATCTGGTGATCGAAGACGTATCTCTGCTCCATGATGAAGCCTCGGAGGAACGTGAAATTCTCCAGGTCCAGGAAATAAAATCAGTTGTAATTGCAGGTTTCAGGAGCAAAACCAACGAACTAGTTGGATTTATAGGGCTGGATAACTGTATAAGTACTGGTCCCTGGGAGGAAAGCGACACGGTGTTGCTGGGCATTCTGGCCGAAATTATGGGCGGATGCCTGGAAAGGGAAGAGATCCAGGTCAACCTTCAACGGACCAGTCGCCGCCTTGGATCCATACTCAGCGACACCGAAGCTCTTATTTGCCGATTTACAAGCGAAGGCATATTAACCTATGTAAATAACGCATATTGCAATTTCTTCGGCACGGATGCAGACGACCTGCCGGGTCGGGATTTCTTTTCGTTCATACCCGAAGAGCAGAGGAGGGAGGTCAAGGATTCTTTCCTGTCACTGACCTTCGAACGGCCGTCAATTACTTACGAGCATGAAGTGGTCGATGCTGTGGGGGAACGTCGGTGGCAGCGCTGGACCGACAGGTCGCTATTCGAAAAAGATGGAAATGTTTTCGAATACCAGTCGCTGGGAATCGACATTACCGACCAGAAAAAAGATCGTGAAAAAATGCAAAAAGCTCTTTTGGATCTGCAAAACACTGTTGAAGCCACTATCCGGGCAATGGGTTCAATTATTGAAACCCGGGACCCGTATACCGCTGGTCACCAACAGCGCGTAGCAAAACTGGCCCGCAGAATTGCCATCGAACTGGGACTGGATGAATTCCGCGTGGATACTGTTTACTATGGTTCTCTTTTACACGACATAGGAAAAATGTATGTTCCAAGCGACCTTCTTACCAAACCGGGCAAACTTGATGAATATGAGTTCAACCTGATCAAACGGCACGCTGTCCACGGCGCGCCCATACTCAAATCCATAAATTTCCCCTGGCCTCTGTGGAGGCTGTCAGCCTATCATCACGAACGACTCGACGGAAGCGGCTACCCCTACGGTTTGAAGGGAGACGAAATATGCCTTGAGTCACGGATTCTCGCCGTGGCGGATGTTATGGAGGCCATGACTTCCCACCGTCCCTACAGGCCAGGCCTGGGGATAGAGGCGGCGCTT
>CAZBLL010000222.1:0-3139 GCA_964492625.1 uncultured Synergistaceae bacterium | reverse complement strand
CCTGCTGATTACAAGTCAGCTGCTCTACCAACTGAGCTACGCCGGCGTGACGCTCATGTATTATATCGTTCGATGTGGGCTTGTCAACACGAATTGCGCGTCCCGCCGAAAGGTTATGCAACCTCGTCCGCCGACTGTATAAACGCTTTGAGGCCAGCCTGTTTCACGTATGGCTGTTTGCGGAACAGGCTCAGCCTTTTCGTTACGCCTTCAAGTGTATCCGGGCCGGCGAACACCATGAACGCCCAGTTTTTTCCCGGGAATACAGCATTGCCCCAGTGGGTCTTGTCGCCTTTGGTGTCTTTGCCCAGAACATCTCTCCAGACCGTGTAGCCTTCCACAGCGTCTCTGTCGAGAACCTGATCCATAAGGTCTTCCGCTATGCTTTCATTGCAGATTATCCACATCATCCTCATGGGGCGTTCTTCCTTTCCGCTTCGGCGAACCTGGGTTTCCTCCGGATCTTTTCCTCCACCACGCTGTAGACCACCGGCACCAGAACCATGGTTACAAGCATGGATACGGACATCCCTCCCATTACAGAAACTGCCAGGGGCCGCCACATTTCCGCTCCCTGCCCCTGGCTAACGGCCATCGGCAGCATGCCGAAAAAGGTTGTGAATGTAGTCATCATCGCAGGTCTGAGGCGGCGCTCTCCAGCTTCCAGTATGGCGTCGCGCAGCAGGCTTCCGCGGGCCCTCACGAGATTGATGTAATCCACCAGAACTATGGCTATGTTGACCACCACTCCCACCAGCATGATTATGCCCAGCATGCCCTGCAGGGAAAGGTAGATGCCCGTCGCCAGATACGCAATGACCACCCCCGTAAGTGCGAAGGGGATGCTGAACATTATGATGAAGGGGTCGAGATAGGCCTCGTACTGACCGGCCATAACCATGTACACGAGCAGTACGCCCAGCAGGACCAACAGCCCCATCTGACGGAACGCGTCGGCCTGCTCCTTGATCTGACCGCCGAACGAATAGCGGATTTCGGGCGGGATGTCCAGTTGCTCTATGGCCCTTTTTGCGTCTTCCGTAACTTCCCCCAACGACCGGCCGTGGACGTTTGCTCCCACCGTAATGTATCTCTGCCGGTTCTTTCGCTCTATCTGCGGCGGACCCACAGTTTCCCTGAAGCTTGCGACATTAGAAAGCCTTATCAATCTTCCGGACGCGGAGGGGACCATGAGTCTGTCCAGGGTGTCTATGTCGTTGCGCTGCCCCGGCTCCAGTCTCACGCGGATTGGATAATCGTCCTCGCCTTCCCAGAAGGATTCTCCTGTTTCGTATCCGTAATAGTAGATACGGGCGGCGGAAGCCACATCGGCTGTATTCACGCCCATCATGCTCGCCTTTTCCCTGTCGATGTCTATCCACACTTCGGGTCTGGCCTGTTTCTGGCTGAGGGCCAGATCAACGGCGCCAGGAATTTCGGATATTGCGTCCCGTATCATCATTGCGGCGGACTGGACTTCCTCCAGATTGTCGCCGTACACTTCTACGTTAAGCGGTTTGCTCCCCAGAAACATGGCTTTTATTGGCGACGTTACAAGGACGGTCATTTTTTCTACTCCGGTTTTTTTCCGTATCCACTGGCGCAGCTCCTCCGCCACGTCGAAGGCCGATCTGTCGCGTTCGGACTTGTCCACCAGCTTTATGCCTACGGTGCCGATATTGGGACCTGCTTCCTGCCCTACGGCGATAGTGAAACCCTCTTCCTCGCGTCCGTCGTACCCGAACACGTAGACGGCTTCGGGGATCGTTTTCTCGCAATGGTCGATTATTTCCCTGAGCAAGGCGTCGGTGGTCTCTATGCGGGTCCCCTCGGGCAACTGAAAGGTTATTGCCAAATCTCCCGTGTCGGGGTCGGGCGTAAGTTCGGTTCCTATGTAACGGAACCCTACGAAAGTCAGAGCCAGCATGGCGAGTGAAAAAGCGAACACCTTTTTCCTGTTTTCGAGGCTCCACTGCAAAATATCCCGATAACGCCGTTCAAGCCAGGTGAAAAACGCTTCCGTGTATTTATGGATACC
Organism: uncultured Synergistaceae bacterium; assembly: GCA_964492625.1. Lineage (GTDB taxonomy): Bacteria > Synergistota > Synergistia > Synergistales > Thermovirgaceae > CAZBLL01. Next base: position 1,101 of record CAZBLL010000222.1, on the reverse strand, counting down.
CAGGTTTTCGGAGCTGAGCCTGAAAAACTGGCCGCCCATCATGGGTATGAACGTATGCGCCACGAACAGAGACGACGCAACCGCCAGAACCATTACCACCGTAAGGGCCGAGAAGAAAACCCCAACCAGGCCCGAAATGAAAGCCAGAGGAAGCAGAACCACCACGGTTGTAAGGGTAGAGGCAAGCAGCGCAGGTCCCACTTCACCCGCGCCCAGTATGGCCGCTATGCGCCTTCGTTCCCCCAGTTCCACGTGATGGATAATCTGGTCGGTGGCGACGATGGAATTGTCCACGACCATTCCCGTGGCCATTGCAAGGGCCGACAGTGTAAAGATGTTTATCGTGTATCCCAGGCGGCCCATGGCGATGAAGGTCAACACAAGCGAAAAGGGTATGGCCGCGCACACTATCAGCGAGGCGGGAAGCCTTTTGAGAAACGCCCACGTGACCAGAAACACCAGGAAAAGACCCGCTATCAGCGATGTGGCCAGGTTTCTTATGGCGTTTACTATGAATTCAGCCGTGTTGGTGGCGACCACATATTCGACGTCCGACGGGAAACGCGTGCGCTCCAGTTCATCCATCCGGTCCAGGACGGCGGAGGCGACTTCCACCGTGTTGGCGTCGCTGTTTTTCATTACAATAAGCACCATCGACTGCCTGGAGCCAACCCAGGCGTTCATTATGGGTTCCCTGAAGGAATCACTGATTTCGGCCACGTCTTCGAGATGAACGGGTGCGCCCCTGTGCATCCCGACTACAACCCGGCCTATATCTTCTACGGTCTCGAACCTTCCGGGGACCCTGATGAAATACTCCGTTTCGCCCTGCTTCAGCGAACCGGCGGGTACGTTGATGTTCTCTCTCTCGAGGGCTCCGGCGATAACGGCCGGGGCCACGCCGTAGGCGTCTATGGCTTCCGCGTCGAGAAGCACCTGTATCTCCCTGGCCTCTCCCCCGAACACAAGCACCTGACCCACACCCGCCACTCTGGACAGCTCCTCCAGAAGCACGTCGTCGACGAAATGATATAACCCCGACCACGAACGTTGAGCCGTTATGGCCATTTCTATGACCGGCACCGTGCCCGACGTTATTCT
>CAZBLL010000221.1:0-3152 GCA_964492625.1 uncultured Synergistaceae bacterium | reverse complement strand
AGCGCAGGATAACCCACATGGAAGACCAGTTGAAAGAATACATGGAGTTGAAGAAATCGCTTCAGGATGCCCTGGTCCTGGCCCAGAAAAGCGCCGAGGAAAGGGTTACAACGGCCGAAAGCAGGGCGGAAGTCATCACTGCGGAAGCCGAGGCCGAGGCCCACCGCATAATTTCGAACGCCAAAGAAAGGGCCGAGACCCATAAAAGGGAGATCGATCGCCTCAGACAGGTGCGCTACCAGTTTATCGCCGAGTTCAAGGGTCTCATATCCAAATTTGGATCGATGCTCAACGCACTCGAGGCTCCAAGCGGCGAGGGCGAGGACAGGGATTGAACGAAACGCCCGGAGTTGATTCCCCTGTCCGTTTCCTCCGGGGAGTCGGCCCGGCCAGAGCTGAAAGGCTATCTAAACTGGGTGTAGAGACTGTAGGGGACCTGCTTTACCTCTTTCCCCGAAGGTACGAGGACAGAAGGAGCCTTACGCCCCTTTCGGCACTTCGCCCGGGTTCGGCGACATCGGTAGTGGCAAGGGTGGTTTCAATCGAAAGGCGCTCCACCAGGAGAAGGAACCTGTCCCTGGTGAACGCTCTGCTTACTGATGGATCAACCCTTGCGGAAGCGCTCTGGTTCAACAGAAGGGGAATCGAGAAGATACTTGTTCCCGGGTCAGAAGCCTCGTTCTACGGCAGGATCGAATCGAAAGGGGCAAGGATACAGATAACCAATCCCGAGTTCGAACTGCTCGAAGACGAAGACCGGCAGTATGAAACGGGTCGTATAGTGCCGATCTACCCTCTTACGGAGGGCCTCTACCAGAGATGGCTCAGGCGCACGGTAAGGTCCGCGTTGGAGTCTTTCACGGATGAACTTCGGGAGTGGCTTCCACATTTTGTGCTTGAAGGGTTTTCCTTTCCCCCGCTTGCAGACGCCCTGGGGTCTATGCATTACCCCGAGGGAAACGATGACTGGAAAGAGGCCCGAAAACGGTTTGCCTTTGAGGAGTTTTTCGTCCTGCAGACGGGCCTGGCCATGCGGCGCAGGATGCGGAAAAAGAAAAAGGGAGGCAGGCCCCTTGTGTTTAACGGAGCCGAAGCGAAGCGTTTCATCTCCGTCGCCGTTCCATTCAGTCTTACGGAATCTCAAAAGAGGGTGCTTAACGAAATAGAGTCCGACGCCGGGGGAAGTGAACCAATGAACAGGCTTCTTCAGGGAGACGTGGGGTCGGGCAAGACCGTTGTGGCCGCTCTTTTCCTGCTTGCTTCCGTGGACGCCGGGTATCAGGGCGCCCTGATGGCGCCGACGGAAGTCCTTGCGAAGCAGCATTTCGATGTGTTTTCGCGGTGGTTCGAGGGAACGGGTGTTACTACGGCCCTGCTTACCGGTTCAATGCCTCCATCCGAAAGAGAGCCCGTACTGGCCGGGCTGCGTGACGGCTCCGTTTCGCTGCTTGTGGGCACGCACGCCCTTATTCAGGAGAAAGTGGAATTCCGCGACCTCGCGGCAGTAGTTGCCGACGAGCAGCACCGTTTCGGAGTAATGCAACGGAACATGCTGGTCTCAAAGGGAGCCCTGCCCCACGTTCTGGTTATGACGGCGACACCCATACCGCGTACGCTTTCGCTCTCGGTCTACGGTGATCTTTCCGTATCGGTCATCGACGAACTTCCTCCCGGGCGCATACCGGTGGCGACACGCGCCATGAAAAAACCCACAAGACGTTTTCTTGATTTTCTGCGTTCCGAAATGGACGCCGGGAGGCAGGCATACTGGGTGTGTCCCCTCATCGAGGATTCTGAAAAATCGGACCTGGCGTCGGCGGTCGCACGTTTTGAATCGCTGCAATCCCTGTTTGGCGCCGAAAGGGTGGGCCTTCTGCACGGGCGCATGTCAGGTTCCCAAAAGGAATCGGTGATGACGTCGTTCGCCGGGGGAGATATCCGTCTTCTTGTGGCCACGACCGTTATCGAAGTGGGTATAGATGTTCAGGACGCCACGGTGATGGTTATAGAAAACGCCCACCGGTTCGGGCTGTCTCAGCTTCACCAGTTGCGCGGCAGGGTTGGAAGGAACGGAATGAAGGGATACTGCGTGCTTCTGGGCCACCCGGGGAGCCCGGAAGGAAGGTCCAGGTTAAGGGTCATGACATCAACGAACGACGGATTCAAGATCGCGGAAGCGGACCTTGCGATGAGAGGACCCGGAGAGGTCTGCGGAGTCAGACAGCATGGGGTAACGGATTTCCTTGTCGCCGACCTCAGGCGAGACCGGCGGCTTCTGGAAGAGGCGCGCAAAACGGCCTTTGATCTTGTTGAAAGGGACCCGCTCCTGAAAACCTGTCCCGGCCTGCTGGGGGAAGTGCTCCGCAGGTTTGGCGACAGACTGAGTCTGGCGGAGACGGCATGAACGAATCGGAGCTTGCACAGCACGAGGAATACATCGCTCGTCTTATTTCCGCAAGGGAATACACCGGGCGGCAGATATACGGAAAACTGCTTCGCAGAGGGGTTCCCGAAAGCGAAGCAGTTGCCATGACCGAACGTCTGGAAAACGCGGGCCTGATCGACGACTCGCGGTACGCTGTTCTTTTCGCCGCCTCTAGAGAGGACTGGGGCGTAATGCGGATAAGGGCGGAACTCGTGCGAAGAGGTGTCGCCTCCGAGACGGCGAAACAGGAGGTTCCGATCGACGAAGAGGCGGACCTTATCAAGGCCCTGAATCTTGTGGAAGGCTGGCGCCGTTTTGTCACGGCCGAAAAGATAAAGGGAAGACTGCTCCGGAGAGGATTTTCATCAAGGGTCGTACGGCAGGCGATGGAACAGTCATGCTTGTGAGCCGGGCGGTTAATCGCTAGAATACTTGCAGGACCCATTGCGTAAAGAGACTGCCGTATATAATCGACAGAAAACGAAACTTGACAACGGAATAGGGAGTGATGTTTATATGTTGCCTGTCATGCTAACAGCAGGTGTTGCTGTCGGCATTGTCATTGGCCTCCTCCTGTACAAATTCTTGAGTGAAAGGAAGCTCAGGGGAGCGCGGGAACGATCGGACAAACTTATCAAGGACGCGTTCCAGGAGGCCGACCGACAGAAACGTGAAATGCTGACCGAGGCCAGGGAAGAAATACACAGGCTTCGTCAGGATGCGGAGC
>CAZBLL010000220.1:0-3169 GCA_964492625.1 uncultured Synergistaceae bacterium | reverse complement strand
GTGCCCGGGGCTTGAAAAAAACCAGACCAACCAGCGGCCTTGTCCTGCAGGCGCTTTTCAACATTTTGGGGCCCGCCTCGGGGCGGAGTTTCCTGGACCTTTTTACGGGCTCCGGAAGGGTTGCGGGCGAGGCGGCCGAAAGAGGCTTTTCCCCGGTTGCAGGCGTTGATAAATCGGGCGCCGCGTTAAGGGGGATTGAAAAAAAGGGCGAACCTCCCTTTGAAATAATCCGCGGAGACGTGCGAGGCGTTGTCCCGGGTTTGCACAGGAGCGGAAGGCGTTTCGACGTCGTATTTGCAGACCCGCCGTATCTTCTGGGTTGGCCCGCGCGGCTGGAAAACATGTCGGAGAGCCTGTCTGGTATCATTGAAAGCGGCGGTGTTCTGGTTCTGGAGCATTCCAGAAGAGAAACGTTTACGCCGGATACGCATCTGTTTTCTTCGGGCGATACCCGCATGTACGGGGAATCCTGCCTTTCCTTTTTCGGTAGGCTGGATATGACCCGCAGTGAAGGAGGTCTTTGATTGGCGAAAAGGGCGATGTACCCGGGGTCTTTCGATCCCATCACCAACGGCCATATCTATATAGCCGAAAGGGCCGCCGGGATTTTTGACGAACTTACCGTCGGGGTTCTGCTTAACAGAAACAAGACCTATACGTTCAGTATCGAGGAGCGACAGGCAATGACCCGGGAAGCCCTCAGCCATTTGCCCAACGTCCATGTACAGTTTTTTGAGGGGCTGCTTGTGGATTTTATGAGATCGGAGCAGTGCAGGGTCATCATACGCGGACTCAGGGCCCTTTCCGATTTTGAGTACGAATTTCAACTGGCTCTTATGAACCGGCAGCTTGCCCCCGAGATAGAGACGTTTTTCATCGTTACCGAGGCCCGGTATTCATATCTTTCGAGCAGGGCGGTCAAGGAGGTTTTTCACTTTGGTGGCCCCATACAGGATATGGTGCCGCCGGGCGTTTTCCGGAGGCTGCGCGAACGGTTTCCTCCGGGCGCCCCGTTTCAGTAGAGCATTACCGGTGGTTCAAGGGCCTCCTTTCGGGGTTGAGGCGAGGGCGCAAGTGTTTCCCACAGGTGAGATACGCGGAACTCGTAGTCGGCCACTGTCTTTGCGTAGCTTTCCGGTTGGCCGAAAGGCCGATAGATAACGGGAAGCACGGCCGTCTTGCGCATGGTCGCGAGCATCTGTTTTCCCTTTGTGTTCCAGCCCAGCACCCGGATGTACGGAGGTCCCAGGCGCTGCAGGCTCCTGTTTGTCCAGTGGTCTAACCCGAAAAGGCAGTGCGCTATGTGTCTCTGGACCCTGCCGCGCGGGTATCTTCGGGATACACAGCGGTCGACAAGGTCTTCCCAGCTTGTGGATTTAACGGCAGCGTCCGCAAGGCGGTTGTGGAAACCTTCGGCCATTTCGGCGGATTCTTCAGCGGCCCGGCGGTTCAGGGCCAGAAACGACCGTGCTATCCTCCAGTATGTATCCAGCGAAACAATGCAGCGGCCCCTTTCTATTTCCCTTTTTATGAGGTCCGAAGCGAACACGGGCATGGCTCCCAGCGCGGCGGCGGTATCGCCGCTTCTGAAGGATTTCCGTATCATGGTGGCGCTGGCCATGGTTTCGGGTTTTTGGCTGTGGTATCCTTCGCCCAGCCTGCCTACCGGAACCGGCTCCACGTGGTAGCCCATGCTTCGTATGCGCTGGACGTAGGCCACCGCCAGCGAGTTGTTGGGCTGCCTGAGCAGTTCCGCCAGGTGCGGCTTTGCGGCCCCTACGGCCCTGGAGCGGGCCTCCACGTAGGAAAAACCCCGGGAAAGCGATTCTTTAAGACGTTCCTTCATTGCATTGTCCTCGCGGTTAAGGGTGTCGGCCGCTTCCGCAAGCGGAGCCTGCGGGTTTTCCATGCCGAAAACCAGGTGTGTTACGATACCCGTAGCGCACAGTACGTCTACGGCTGCCGAAGCGAAGACTCCGGCGTTGTGACAGGCAAAAACCGCGGGCAGCTCCAGCACCAGATCGGCTCCGCCCGCCAGCGCCATTTCGGTGCGTGTCCATTTATCGATAAAAGAAGGTTCTCCCCTTTGCACGAAGTGAGAGGAAAGGACCACCGCAACGGCGCTGGAACCGGTGATTTCCTTTGCTTTCCGCATATGGTATAAATGTCCATTGTGAAACGGGTTATATTCGGCGATAACGCCCGCCAGGGTGGCTTTCGTCAAGTGTTTTCTCCTTTTTTGTTTTTATTGCGTCTGGAACAACCATACGGCCTGCAGCGGTTCGGGGTCAAGGAGGGTGATTCGGTGAAGGTACTGGTTATCAATTGCGGTAGTTCGTCCCTTAAGTACCAGTTGTTCGACATGAAAAACGAGGATGTTCTCGCAAAGGGCCTTGTCGAAAGGATAGGGATCGAGGGTTCGCGCATCAAGCATGTGAAGACCGGCGCAGAGGAACGCTTACAGGAAGCGGAGATCTCCGATCACAAGGTGGCTATCAAGCTGGTTCTGGACTGCCTGCTCGACTGCGGTCACGGCGTTATTTCCTCGCTCGACGAGCTGAGAGCCGTTGGACACAGAGTGGTTCACGGGGGCGAAAAGTTTGCGCAGTCGGTGGTGGTGGACCAGGAAGTTCTGGACGCCATAGAGGAATGCGTGCCGCTTGCCCCGCTGCATAATCCGGCCAATCTTATGGGCATAAGGGCAATGATGGAACTAATGCCTGACACTCCCCAGGTCGCCGTATTCGATACGGCGTTCCACCAGACGATGCCGAAGCATGCATATGTATACGGTATCCCCTACGACTATTACGAGAAAGACAGAATCAGAAGGTACGGATTCCACGGCACCAGCCACTACTACGTGGCCCACAGGGCGGCCGAACTCCTTGGCAAGCCGGCAGAGGATGTGAATGTCGTAACCTGCCATCTTGGTAACGGCAGCTCCATAACCGCCGTAAAGGGCGGGGTTTCCGTGGACACCAGCCTGGGGTTCGGAACGGTTCCGGGCGTGCTCATGGGCACCCGCTGCGGAGATATCGATCCTACCCTTATGCTGTATATCATGGAAAAAGACAACCTCGACGCAAAGACCATGAGCCATATTCTGCACAAGGAAAGCGGTATCCATGGTATTTCGGGCATTGGAAGCGATCTTAGAGATGTTGAA
>CAZBLL010000219.1:0-3217 GCA_964492625.1 uncultured Synergistaceae bacterium | reverse complement strand
CTGCGAATAGTAAAACTGCTTGAGTCGCAGGGAGAAGTGGTGGCGGTAACCGGCGACGGCGTAAACGACGCCCCGGCGCTGAAAAGGGCCGCCATAGGTGTGGCCATGGGGCTTACGGGGACCGACGTAGCCAAGGAGGCGGCCGAACTGGTCCTGCTGGACGACAGTTTTCCCACGCTTGTGGAAGCGGTTCGGGAGGGGCGGACGATATACAGCAACCTGAGGAAAACGGTGCTGGCTTCGCTGACTACAAACATGGCCGAGCTTGTAGTAGTTCTTCTGGGTCTTGCGGGTGTAGCGCTTGGAGGGTGGGCCATACCCATTCTGGCCATACAGATACTGGCAATAGACCTTCTGGCCGAGATCATGCCGCTCACGTTCCTTACCTTCGACCCGCCTACGGAGAACATAATGAAGATGCCTCCCCGCGACAGGGACAGCCATATCATGAACATGTGGTCGTCGACGGAGGTGCTTGTCCTGGGGACTCTGATAGGGGCGCTATCGTTCGCAAACTTCGGCCTGTTTATGTACAGGGAGGGTTTTGTCCTCACAACGGACATGATGGGGACGCCCCAGTTCGCGGTCGCCACGGCGGTATCGTACCTGACCATTGCCTGGTGCCAGTTCGTCAACATCCTTTCCAGGCGTTACGAGTACACAAGCCTCTTCAACCGTAATATATTTACCAACAAAATACTTCTGGGGTCCATTTTCGCATCCATTGTCATGGTGTTTCTGGGCGTCTACGGTCCCTTTATAAGTGATTTTCTGGCGTTTCAGGGGCCGGGGCTCATCGACTGGTTCTATGTTCTGGGCGCGGCGGGGGTATATCTGGCGGCTTTCGAAATACTAAAGGCTATACGAAGATCACGCAGGGGGAAGGTCGCAGCGGGGGCATGAAGACAAGCACCTGGTTTAAAAATACCTGGGATTCTTTTAAGTCGAATTTCTGGTTTCTTCCCGCTTCCATGTCGCTTGCGGCCATGCTGGCGTGCCTGGTGCTTCTGGCGATTGACCGGAAAACCGGCTTCCTGTTGCCGTCCATGGGAGCCGGAAGCCTTAACGCAATGCGTTCCATTCTGGCTGTTCTGATAGGCGCTCTGGTCACTGCGTTGAGCATAGCCTTTTCCAGCACCGTGGTCGTGCTTACCCTGGCGGCGTCGCAACTGGGACCCAGGCTTCTGCGCATATATGTAAGGGACAGGAGCAACCAGGCTCTGATAGGCGTTTTTTCCTCCACGGTTTTTTACAACCTTACGGCGCTATTCGTGGTGGGAAGGCTGGACGAAACCGGCGGTGTTCCCAACCTTACGATTCTGGGCGCTTTCGGTATGACCTGCGCCGCTCTTTTTGTGCTTATATATTTCATTCACCATGTGGCCCGGAGCATCCAGGCGCCCAATGTGATTTTGAGTGTGGCGAGCGAACTCAGGGCGCTTATAAGCTACACCTACCCGGCTAACGGCAGGCGTGGATCTGCATCCATAGCAAGGGACCCCGAAGAAATAGCCGCGAAGCTTCAGCCGGAACGCGGCCCGGTAGCTGCTCCGAGATCGGGGTATGTCCAGGCTATCGACGGTAAGAGCCTTGCAAGCCTGGGTGAAACGTATTCATGTACGGTGCGCGCAATGTGCAAGCCCGGGGATTTTGTCATGGAAGGCAGCCCAATCGCCGTTATACACGGCAAAGAGCAGCCAGAAGAAGAGCTCTTTGGCCGGGTTGCCGGAGGCTTTATTCTGGGAGACAACCGGACCGCCACCCAGGATGTGGAGTTCGTTCTCGTGGAACTGGTGGAAATAGCCGTAAGGGCGCTTTCCCCGGGCATCAACGATCCCTTTACCGCCAGAACGTGCGTGGACAGGTTGACCGAAGCGCTCTGCCTGCTTTCCGACAGAAGCGAGCCGCCGATGTTAGAATACGGTCAAAACGGCAAACTTGTACTGGTGCTGCGGCAGACCGGTTTCGATGATTTCTGCGACGCCGCTTTTCACCAGGTCAGGCGTCATTCGTCGCACGAGGCTTCGATGCTCATACACCTTCTGGAGTCTTTCGAAAAGGTCATGAAGCATACAGAGAAACGCAGCCACAGGCAATCCGTCTGGAAACACGCCTGTATGGTGCAGAGGGCCGGAGAAAAATTGACGGAGCCCGAGGACGCCGCCGAAGTAGAAAGAAGGTTCCAGAGAGTGGCCGCCGTGTTCAAGGAGGAGGGCGTAGAATGATCGCTTTTCTGGGAGTGGTTTCGCTGATGATAGGCCTTGTGGGTGGAGCGGTGGTGCTGTGGGGTGTGATCGTTACGACTATGCGGCTGCCTCGTCTGGAGGCAAGGGGGCTCAGGAAAGACTCGATCTTTTCCGACAGGGAGGCGCTCAGGCATCAGTTGGGTTCGTATCTTCTTCTGGGTCTGGAGTTCCTGCTGGCCGCCGACATAATCCGGACCATCATACATCCTACGCTGCAGGATATGGCCATTCTGGGAAGCATCGTGGCAATCAGGACAGTCATCAACTATTTCCTCGACAAGGAGATAGCGTCATTCAGGCCCGGGGGCACGGGCGCGAGGTGAGACGAAAAGACGTGAGGGCAGGGTAAAAGGCATCAGGAAACAGGAGAACCTGCAAAACATGTTTTCCTCGGCCGTTCGCCATCGGCCATCGTCTCCTTGCCTCTGCTGTCATTCTGAGTTCGCGTTTTACGCGGGCGACGGCGTGCCCCGAGCGAAGCGGAGGGTAAGAATCTCGCTTTGGATTTTGATTTCCCCCCTAACTCCTAACCCCTTGAATCCGCCTACCGGCGGAAATCTCGGGCTTGACCTTGCGGTTCACGACTCAGCGTTCACGAAAGCCCGAGATTTCTCACCTTCCTGTCGGAAGGATTCGAAATGACAAGCCCTTCCTGTTTCCTGCCTCCTGATTGCTGCCACCCGCCTTTTCCGCCACCTGTCTGCTGCGTGCTGCCAGCTGTTTCTTCCCGTTTGCCAATTTGGCAAAGACCTGTTATAGTTCCCTGCAACAGGGAGTGAGTCTAGATGAAAAAGCAGCAGAGCAGAGGCAACACAGTTAAGCAGAGCCGTTTCTGGTGGTGGCGCTAGCGCGCCGCGACCGCCGTGTGTATACACGGGGCTGCGGTATAAAAACCGCAGCCCCTTTTTTTATGGCATCACAAGGGGCGCGTCCGAAATGGATGACGCCCCTTTTTATTTAATATTTCCACA
>CAZBLL010000218.1:0-3230 GCA_964492625.1 uncultured Synergistaceae bacterium | reverse complement strand
ATGCCGCTCAACCACCCGCTGGCGGGCGTTATGGACGCCGTCAACGCGCTGACGTTTACCACCGACCACCTCGGCGACGTAACCATAGTGGGTCCGGGGGCGGGCCGCGTGGAAACAGGCCAGGCCCTGCTTACCGATATTCTGGCTATCAACAGGAAATACGGATAGATCGAAACGTCTAGAGGGGTTCGCCGCCGGGCGACAGGAGCGAAGGCGCTACCGTAACCGTTTCGGGGCGGACCCCTTTACCCCGCAGCATGTTCAAAAGAACCCTTCCGGCCAGCACACCCATTTCGAAAGCGGGAAACAGCAACCGGTGCCACCCGGCCGGGACACACACCGACTGACATCCGCATACTACGGCGTCGTCTGCCGGGCCGGGCGATTCGCCGAACGCCCCGTCGAAGACAAACAGGGTTCCGCAAGCAGTCGGCTCGCCGGAGCCAGGGTCTACAGAGGGAAAAAGGGGATTTTTTCCTCTGATATGCCGCACCGCCCTGCCGGCCGCCAGCCGTCTGAGTTTAATGGCGGCCGCCTCGTCGTCCACGGCAATGGACACCCCGCCGGGGCTGTTGCTTCCAATGGAGACACAGGCTACGTTTTCGGTATGAAGAGGCAGGCCGTCGCACCAGATCAGAGCGTCCACATGCCGGGCCAGCAGCCCCAGCAAAGCGTTGCGCCTGCGTTCCTGCAAGCCCAGGGTGCTTTTTGCTATGCACTCCTTGCCGACCCTGCCGATCACTCTCTCTAGCCCCGAAAGAAACTCACCTGTCCATGGAGCGGAAAGGTCATCGAACAGGACCCCCACCGTTTCTGTGCTGCTGCCCGAAAGCCCCCTGGCCACCGCATCGGGCCTGTAGCCAAGGTTTTTGACAGTTTGCCATACTTTCTCCCGGGTGGCGGCGCTAATTCGGGAATCGCCTCTGAGTACGCGGCTGACTGTGGCCTTGTTGACTCCGGCTTCCCGCGCCACATCGGCCATAGTCACGCGCATGGGGTTGCTCCGAAAGCACGAGGGGGGAGGAGTGAGTCGTAAAGCGTGAGGGGTGGAAAGGAACAGCGTAAATCGTGAACCGTGAACCGTGAACCGTGAAACCCAGCCCCAGTTGTCATCCCGAGTGAGCGAAGCAACGAGGGATCCCGAGTTTGTTCTTCCTGCCTCCTGCTTTCTGTTTCCTGTTTCCTGATGCTTTGAAATACGAGATTCCTCTCCGCACCTGAGCGGATTCGGAATGACAACCTCAACAAGGGAATGGTGTCGGGCTTCAGGCCACGGAAACAGTGACGCCCTTGGCTGTCATTCTGACGACCAGCGGGAGGAAGAATCTCGGTTTTGCTTTTCGTTACCCTCTGTGCTCTCTGTGGCGAAAACAGGTTTGCCTTGTTCCCGGTTTTACCGTTTACCGTTGACCGTTTACGGTTCACGTATTTTGCGGTTTGTCCGCCTCCTGCTCCCTTACCCCTAACCCCTAACTGTATTTCAATCACTGAAAACAGCTCCCGCCGATGAATTCTCGCAAAATAGAGGTGTTGGGAACCGTATCCGACGGAATAAAGGGTACATACCGAAGCAGGTTCAGCAGCCTCTGCGCGTCGCCGTATACGGGGTCGTTTTCTTCCACCGTGCGAAGCAACGGCTCAGCGTACCCCTTCAACACGGAGAGTTCGTAGACAAGGGCGGAATTGAACATTTCGTCGGCCCTCTCCTGGTAGGGGAAAATATACTTCTGGGCGCCCCGTATCACGGAGGGCCACTGCGCCAGCGTCTTGCCCGCGCTCTTGCCCCTTATGCGGCAGTCTCTCACAAGCCTTCTCAGGAGCCTGTTGTCGGTAGTGCTGGTTCGGTTGTGCCTGTCGAGACTTATCCCCGTAAGCGGCGATATGTATATTTTGAACTTTGAAGCCCGCGGAATTACTCCCGTGAGCCGTTCGTTCAGGCCGTGGATACCCTCGATGATCAAAAGATCTCTGTCTTTAAGCTGTATTTCGCTCCCCTGCTCCCTGCGCCCCGTCAAAAAGTTGAACCGGGGAACGCGCACGGCCCCGCCCTCCATCAAAAGAGACAGGTGCTCGTTGATGAGATCAAGATCAAGGGCTTCCAGTGCTTCGAAGTTGTAGTTACCATCTTCGTCCCTGGGTGTTTTGTCCCTTTCGAGAAAATAGTCGTCCAGGGAAATGGCCACGGGCCTTGCCCCGCATACCTTGAGGGAAACACCCAGCCTGTGGGCGGTGGTTGTTTTGCCCGAGCCCGAAGGCCCGGCGAGGCATACAAGCTTTGCTCCGTTTTTTTGCGTGATCTTTTCGGCCAGATGGCTGAGGCGGCGGCTGTGAAGAGCTTCCGAAACAAGGATCAGTTCCGTGGCCCTTCCGGCTGTTACATGTCTGTGGAGGCTTTCCATGGTGCCGACGTCCAGTATGTCAAGCCACTCGGAGTATTCAAAAAACACACCTGCCAGTTTTTCGGGAACTCTGAACGGGGGGAGTTCTTTGGGAAACGCAACCGTGGGAAACCGCAGCACCATACCGTCGTCAAAGGGCTCAAGACCCCAGGACGACATGTACCCCGTGGAGGGGGCCAGGGGAACGTAGAAAAAGCCGTACACGCCGGCGCAACGGTAGACCGTTACGGGGTCTATCCCCGTGCTGTGCAGGAGGCTGGCCTTTGCCGTATCACCCTGCCGCTCGAAAACCCGCCTGGCCCTGTCGAGAGAAAGGACCTCCCACGTTATGGGGAGGTCCTTTTCTATAAGTTCATTCATTCCCGCTCTGATGGCGGGCACATCATCCGGAGCAATATTGCCGTTCAGAGGCTCGCAGAAATAGCCGTCGCTGATGGCGTGACGAATCAGGATATCGCGTCCCAGCACCCTTCGGCAGGCTATGACAAGCAGAAAGCTCAGCGTACTGCGGTATACGGATATGCCCTCGAAATCCGACGTATCCACAAACTCCGCGACGGCGTCATCGTCCACCACCCAGCTCAGGGGCCTGAGATACTGGTTGACGCGCCACGCCACCACATGTCTTCCCGGGCTTTGCGTTTGTGAAAGGCCCATAATATCGCGGCCCGTAACGGGTCCGTCGCAGGAAATTGTCCCTTCGCCGGGAATATCTACGTTAAAGGGCATTCCGTTCCCTTCGCTCAGGACACCTTGTCTTGTTGTGATTCTTCTTCGGTAAGCGTTTCGTCTCCGGGAGCCGTATCGTCCGCGGCGTTATCACCCGTTACA
>CAZBLL010000217.1:0-3248 GCA_964492625.1 uncultured Synergistaceae bacterium | reverse complement strand
CGAGCGCCTGAGCCATGTTTCACAGTTGAGCAGGAAACGTGTCGAGCAACCGCAGGATGTACTACAGGAGGGTCAGGAAGTTACGGCCCGGATCATCGAGATAAAACCAGATGAAAGAAGGATCCGTCTCAGTATCAGCGCCATGGAGGAGCCGGTCCCGCGGGCCGACAGGGACCGGGATACCGACAGGAAGCGCAGAAAACAGACTCCCGACAAATCTGCGGCGCAGTATATCGATGGCGATGCTTCCGTTACCATAGGCGACCTCTGGAGCGACGCACTTAAGGAATAGCAGTGAGGTGGCACTTGGAAAAGGGCCGCCGCATGGATCGTGCGGCGGCCTCTCTTCGGGGGGCGGTCAAATGGCAGTAAGAACGATTGTGGAATACCCCGACCCGATCCTGGTGAAGGGTGCGGCGCCTGTGACTGGGGTAGACCCGGATGTCACGAATCTTATCGAGGACATGTGGGAAACGATGTACAACAATCAGGGCGCCGGTCTCGCGGCCCCTCAGGTGGGAGTAGGTCTTCAGGTCGCGGTAGTAGCCCATGAAGGACGGCGCTACACGATGATAAACCCCGAAGTACTCGAAACCGAGGGAGAAGAACGCATGGAGGAAGGGTGCCTTAGTGTTCCGGGGGTTTTTCAGGCCGTAACGCGCCCTGCGCGGGTCCTTGTCGAGGCGCTTGACGAGAATGGCGCGAAAAGAACCATAGAGGAAACGGGGTTTCTCGCCAGGGCGCTTCTGCACGAGATAGACCATCTCAAGGGTGTTCTCTTTATCGACCATCTTTCGCCGCTCAAGCGCAAGTTGATTAAAAAGAAAATGGAAAGACGCGAACAGGAATGAGTTTTCCCGCCACATGCTGGTTCGCGGGTTCAGGTGTTTTCGGCTCGCTGTGCCTTGAGCGGATAGCATCCACGATATCGCCTGAACTGGTAATAACTCAACCCGCGAGAAGAGCGGGCAGGGGAATGAAGTTCAGAGAAACACCTGTCGCTTCGACTGCCTTAGACCTGAGAGCCGATATCTGGCGCACGGCGGATATCAACAAAGACGAAGACCTTCTTGTGCGTTTCGCGACGTTTCCGCCTGAATTGCTGGTTGTAGTCGATTTTTCACAGTTCGTAAAAGAACCCTTTCTTTCGACGAAGCCGACCGGATGCATCAACATACATCCCTCGCTGCTTCCGGAATACAGGGGGTCTGCTCCTGTTCAGAGGGCGATAATGAACGGCGAAAAAACAACGGGTGTAACCATTTTTCAACTCACAGCCGATATGGACGCTGGACCTGTCCTTGTCCGGGAATCACTGGAAATACCTTCAAGAGCCACAGCGGGAGAAATGACGGCGCTTCTGGCTGAGACGGGTAGCAGAATTCTGATCGATGGTTTAAAATTGTTTTACGAAGGAAGGATTTCCTTTTCAGAACAGCAGCACGAACAGGCCAGTTTCGCTCCCAGAATAGACAAGCAAGAGGCGCATTTGAGCTGGGAAAACCCTTCCCGGAAAGTTCATGACCTTGTAAGGGCTATGAATCCTTCTCCAGGCGGCTATGTTCTCTTTCAGGGCAAAAGAATCAAGATATGGCGAACCGAAACACGGGAAACGGGGTCTATGGCCTATGGGTCCGGGACCTTCGCCGGTGTCGATGACCAGGGCGACCCCATGATTTCCTGTGCGGTGGGCCTCCTTGTCCTGAGAGAGGTTCAACCTGAGGGACGGTCCCGCATGGACGGGTCTGCGTGGATTCGTGGTTCGGGTCTTAAAAAGGGGGACGGATTCTGTTGAACGGAGCTCCTGACGACATTTCGGGTCTTATTGAAAAATATCAGTGGCCTGAGGCAATAGCTGTAACCGGAGCTCTTGGTTCAGGGAAAACCGAAACGGTCCTGAACCTGGCCCTGGGTTTCCAGAAAACCGGAGAACAGGTCTCTATCGCAGATGTAGACATAATCAATCCCTATTTCTGCGTCAGGCAGGTGGCTGATTCGTTAAGCGAAAAAGGGTTCAAAGTCATTTCCCCCCCTGAAAGCACCCGCTGGTCCGACATGCCGCTGATAAATCCGGAAGTGGGCTGGGCCATTGCATCAGGGGAGCGCAGGCTTCTACTCGACGTAGGCGGTGACGCCGCCGGGGTGAGAGCTCTGAAGCAGTTCATACCCCATCTTCGTTCCTCCGGATACCTTCTTATTCTCGTAGTCAACCCTTTCAGACCCAAAACATCCACAGTTGAGGGCATACAACGCATGGTAGCCGACATGGAATCCATAAGCGGCCTTGAGGTAGGCGCCCTCATAGGCAACCCCCATCTGATGAGTGAAACCCGACCGGAAGATGTTCTGTCGGGCCTTAGTCTTGCGCAGGAGGCGGAAAGCGCGCTTGGACTCAGGCTTCTTTACGGAATGGTGTCGCCTATGCTGGCGGGACAGCTTCCTGAAATGCAAAAGAATTCGAATGTGCAGCTCTGGCCGATGGAGAGATATATGATGCTTCCATGGGAGGAAGGGTATATGTGGACCCGTTCCTCCAGAGACTAGAAAACCGTCGTTATGTTCTACAATTCCATATACAAAGAGGGGTGTGCGGTTCAATGGCGAAAGGACGTATCAACGTTCTTGAGGAATACTGCAAAAGCTGCGGTCTGTGCGTAGCTGCCTGCCCGGTTCAGGTGCTGCGGGTTTCGGATCGTATCAACAGCAAGGGCTACAGGCCGGCTGAGCAGTACAAGGAAGGCTGTATCGGCTGTTCCATGTGCGCTACGGTCTGTCCGGACGCGGCGATCGAAGTTTTCAGGATCGAAGATTAACCGGCAAGCTTCAGGAGGTGTAGTTAGATGGCGCGGGTATTGATGAAAGGAACAGAGGCTATAGCCGAAGCAGCTATTCAGGCAGGCTGCAGGTATTTCTTTGGATATCCCATAACACCGCAGAACGAGATTCCGGAGTATATGTCCGCGAAACTGCCTCAGATAGGCGGGGCCTATGTTCAGGCGGAAAGTGAAGTGGCCGCCGTGAACATGGTTATGGGCGGGGGTTCGACGGGAACCAGGATAATGACCACATCTTCCAGTCCCGGTATATCGCTTATGTCCGAGGGCATCAGCTATATTGCGGGATGCGAAATTCCGGCCGTCATAGTCAACGTAATGAGAGGCGGCCCGGGGCTCGGAGGCATACTGCCATCCCAGGCCGACTACTTTCAGGCCACCAAGGGCGGTGGCAACGGTGACTACAGGCTTCTT
>CAZBLL010000216.1:0-3256 GCA_964492625.1 uncultured Synergistaceae bacterium | reverse complement strand
CGACTCGGGGGAAACCGGCTGGAACGTGGACTATCTTGTTCAACCGAAGGCGGACCCAACCCTTCAGTTGCCAGTGTCGGAACTGTGGAACCCCTCCAGCGGTGCTTTTATTGAACTCTCCCGATATGGGAAAAATGTCTCCGAATATCTCCTTACGATCCTGGGGCAGGCGGCCAGGCTGTGCCCCTTCGTAAACCGGAGCCTTGGTCGAAAAAATCCCTCGGGTTTCGAACTCGATGGAAAAGAAACCCTTGATTTTCTTACAGAATACGCTGACACCCTGAGAAGGGTAGGTATCGATCTCATGCTGCCCTCCTGGTGGACGGGTCAGGGCCCCTCAACCAGAGCCGGGATAAGGCTTAAGGTCAAAACACCTGCGATGCAGGACAATTCAGGCCTTACACTGGACTCCCTGTTTCAGTTCGACTATCAATTCTGCTTCAACGGAGAGCCCCTCTCCATGGAAGAACTGGAAGAACTCGCCCGTCTCAAAACACCTCTGGTCCGCCTCAGGGGGCAGTGGACCTACATGACCGAAGGAAGTATCAAGGCCGCCATCGATTTCCTTCGCAAAACAGATGAAGGCGCTATGACGGGCAGGGAACTGCTCCGCATCAGTCTGGGCGGAGAAAATGAAATGAAAGGTATTCCCGTCGAACAGGTGAATGTCGAGGCATGGCTCGAGGGAGTATTGGCCAAACTCCGGGACCCGGTAAAAATCAGGGCGAACAGAACCCCCAAAGGCTTTAAAGGCGTACTTCGTCCATATCAGGAAAAAGGCCTGGCGTGGTTGTCTTTTCTTCAGAAGACAGGCTTGGGAGCGTGCCTCGCTGATGATATGGGACTCGGCAAGACCATTCAGACTCTCGCTCTCATACAGCAACTCAAAGAACAGGGAGAGAGCAGGCCGGTGTTCCTCGTATGTCCCACATCGGTGGTCAATAACTGGAAGAAAGAGGCCGAAAAATTCACCCCCGATCTTAAGGTCCTTGTACACCACGGAGCAGACAGAAAAAAGAAAGATGTCTTTCGAAAGGCCGCAGACCGGCACGCGCTGGTCTTATCCAGTTACGGACTCCTCGCCAGAGATGTCGATTTTCTGAAAAATGTTCAATGGTCAGGTCTGGTTCTGGACGAAGCGCAAAACATCAAAAACCATGAAACCATACGGGCTCGGGCGAGCCGCTCCATAAAGGCCGGTTATCGCATAGCCCTCACCGGCACCCCGGTTGAAAACCACGTGGGCGACCTGTGGTCCATCATGGATTTCCTCAACCCAGGCTTCCTGGGCGGCCATGCCGCGTTCAAAAACCGTTTCTACAAGCCGATCCAGTTGTGGAACAATGAGCAGGCCGCCTCCAGACTCAAAGGACTTACAAGCCCCTTCATACTCAGACGTCTCAAAACCGACAAAACCGTAATATCGGATTTGCCGGAAAAAATAGAGACCACTGAGCACTGCACCCTCACCCGTGAACAGGTAACCCTGTACAAAGCAGTGCTGAACGAAATGGAAGAAAAAATTCGCGAATCGGAAGGTGTACAAAGAAAAGGAATGATCCTCGCCGCTCTTACCCGCCTCAAACAGATATGCAACCACCCGTCACAATTCTCCGGCGACGCGGAACATACCAGCCAGCGATCCGGAAAACTTGTCAGACTGCTTGAAATGCTGGGCCAGATTCGCCAATCCGGGGAACATTCCCTAGTCTTCACGCAATACGCCGAAATGGGCCGTATCCTTAAAAACTGCCTCAGGGAAGAGTTCATGGAAGACGCGTTTTTCCTGTCGGGACAGACAACCCGGAAAAAACGGGACGAAATGGTCAGGATCTTCCAGGAAGGTATCAACGCTCCCGGCGTATTCATCCTCTCACTAAAGGCTGGAGGTACCGGGCTCAACCTGAGCAGAGCCAACCATGTATTCCATTACGACAGATGGTGGAACCCCGCAGTGGAAAACCAGGCCACCGACAGAGCCTTCCGGATAGGGCAGAAAAAAAACGTGCAGGTGCACAAATTCCTGGTGGCTGGAAGCCTCGAGGAAAGGATAGCCCAGATGATAAAAAGCAAGAGTGAACTGGCGGACAAAGTGATAGGGAAAGGCGAAGCCGGGCTTACCGAACTATCGGACAAACAGATAAAAGAACTACTCAAACTCGGCAGAGAAGCCGAAGGAGACTGATCAATATGAGCAGGCCATTTTACCGCGACTGGTATCCCCCATCCTCTCCCATAAAGGTAACGGGAGGAATAAAAGCCCAGAGCCGAAAGGGTGCCTTTGCCAAAAAATGGTGGGGAAAACGCTGGATAGAAGTGCTTGAAGGTTTCCGGATAGGTGCCCGCATGGCGAGAGGAAGGTCCTATGCCAGAAATGGACAGGTGGTAGATCTGAACATCGAAAAAGGGGTCGTCAGTGCCGCGGTGCAGGGCTCCCGGGCGGGAAAATATAAAGTATCCATAAAGATAAACGTATTTCCCGACCAAAAATGGGATCAGGTCATCTCCAGCGTATCGGAGCATCCGGCCTTTGCGGCGTCTCTCCTTTCCGGTGAAATGCCCTGGGAAATGGAAGAACAGTTCAACAGCGTGGGACTGTCGCTTTTCCCGGAAAAAAGAAAAGACCTTCGGACATCCTGCTCCTGCCCGGACGGCACCAACCCTTGCAAACACATAGCCGCGGTCTTTTATCTCATGGCAGAAGCTTTCGACGAGAACCCTTTCCTTCTCTTTACACTCAGGGGAATGGACAGAGACGACTTTCTGGCCAGACTGCAGGGAGGCTTGCCGAAAACCTCCCTGGATGAAGAGCGATTTCCGCCAGAACCTCTTCCCGAGGATGCGGAGTTGTTCTGGAAAGGGGCAGAAACCTGCAAGGGCCCCGGAACTTTCCGCGAACCCCTCAAAGTCCATGGATCCCTGCCCGCAAGGCTTGGCCGCCTTCCGTTCTGGAGAGCAGAGGATCCCTTTCTCGTTGCAATGGAGAAAATGTACCAAAAGGCGTCCCTCAGGGCCATGGAACTGCTTGAGCAAAAACTGGGAAAATGACCTGCCTCCCGCCCTTGCCGTTCCCCGTTCACCGTTTACCGTTGACCGTTTACGCCCTTGCTTCTGTTGTCATCCTGAGGAGTCTTTGTCTGTCATCCTGACATGGTCCTGACGTGGTTCAGCGAAGGGGCGTAGCGAAGGATCTGTATTTGACCTTTCGATTCACGATTCCCGACTACCCTTCACTGCATTCGGGCACCTTGTCACG
>CAZBLL010000215.1:0-3266 GCA_964492625.1 uncultured Synergistaceae bacterium | reverse complement strand
CGCAGTTTGTCTTCGGGGGCCACTCTGGAGAAGATAACGGCGTCCGAGGCCTCAAGCACCTCCGTCAGTTCGGCGTCGTCCATTCCCTCCATCTGCGCACCGGTGAACACGGGCGGATCCTCCCCTTCGGTGAGGCCTATTTCCCTGCCCACGGCCTGAGCCGTAACGGCGTGGTCGCCCGTCATTATCACTATACGGATATGGGCCTGCCTGCAGCTTGCGACGGCCTCTTTAACACCCTCCTTGGGCGGGTCTATCATGCCTGCGAGACCAAGGAAAACCACGTCCTTTTCGGCTTCTTCGAGAACGTAATCACCGCCGCTCTCGTCAAGGGGTCTAAAGGCTACGGCCAGCACCCTGAGCGCATTTCTGGACCAGGCGTCGTTCATTTCCTTTATGCGCTGTTTGTCGTCTTCGGTAATGGGAACCGATTCACCGTCTTTGTAAATGTATTTAGCGACAGAAAGCACGCTGTCCGTGGCGCCTTTCATTGCCAGTTGTGTGCGGTTTCCGAATTGACGCACCGAACTCATGCGCTTGCGCTCCGAATCAAAGGGAAATTCGTAAAGTTCCGGGTTCTCTTCATCTTCCCTGGGGCTTCGGGCGCCTACCTTTGTGGAAAGGGTTACAAGCGCCGCCTCGGTTGGATCTCCAACCGGGTACCACCCGTGATGGTCTTCGTCCGGCTGATGTATCTCTGCGTTCGACGCCATCGTCGCCGCGTCAAGCATTATCTCCAGTTCATCTATCCTTTCCTGCGAAAGGGGTTCTCCGCTTTGGTCCAGTATGTCGCCTTCGGGCTTGTACCCTATACCTGAAACCCTGTTCTCGACACCGTTGAACCAGAGCGTGGTTACGGTCATTTCGTTCTTTGTAAGCGTACCGGTCTTGTCTGTGCAGATCACCGTCGTGGACCCAAGTGTTTCCACCGAGGGCAGGTTCTTCACAACAGCCTTTCTGTCGGCAAGCCTTTTACTGGTAGCCGAAAGGGCCACAGTAACCTGGGCGGGCAGCGCCTGGGGCACCGCCGCCACCGCTACGCCCAGAGCATAGACCATGCTCATAAAGAAACCGAAGCCCTGCCACAGCGCAGCCGCGAAAAGACCCACGCTTATAACAACTACTATGGCCGTCAGCCACCTGGCCAGAACACCCAGTTCAAGCTGGAGCGGAGACTTGGCCGCCGAGGTCTCCTGGGTCATGTCGGCTATCTTGCCCATTTCGGTATGCATGCCGGTACGCACGACAAGCCCCGTTGCGCTGCCCGTAGCTACGGTGGTCCCCGTGTAGACCATGTTTTCCCTGTCGGCCAGAACGCACTCTTCCTTTATGGCGTTGCTGTTTTTTTCCTGCGACGTAGATTCGCCCGTAAGCGAAAATTCGTTGGTCCTGAGGTTGAAGGCTTCCACAATACGGATATCGGCCGGTATCTTGTCGCCAGCTTCAATCTGCACTATGTCCCCCGGCACAAGTTTGCTCTGAGATATTTCGGCAAGCTCCCCGTCTATTTTTACCCTGGCGGGCGACGTAATGAGTTCCTTGAGCTTTTCAAGTATCTTTCTCGCCTTGTATTCCTGAACGAATCCTATAATGGCGTTTATGAAAACGATTACGAACATTACCGACCCGTCGCGGACACTGCCTATAAAAAACGATATGACGCCGGCGAAGACCAGCACCAGCACCAGCAGGTCGCGGAACTGCGAAAGGAACAACAACCATTTCGGAACAGAAACATCCGACGTTATCTCGTTGGCGCCGTATTCCTTACGTCTTTTATCCGATTCCTTGCTTGAAAGACCGCTTTCGGAGGTTCCAAGCGCTTTCATGGCCTCGACGGCGGACATGCGATAGAAAGATTTTTCGGTCATCACGATTCTCCTTTTATAAGGTGGCTCTACGACAATTATAACCGTTACCGACAGCATACTCCACTTTTCGAATGTCTTTTTCTCCACTAAAGCCCCTGTTTCTGGTAAAGTTAGAGTGCAATTCAGGCATACAATTTTCAACCTTCCCCATATTCTTTCAAGGAGGTTTCGCCAATGGATGAAGGCACGCGGAAACGCCTTGAGTCGACTGCCGTTTCACTTCGCAGGAACGTTATAACCATGGTGGCGGAAGCCGGTTCAGGGCATCCGGGCGGCTCGCTCTCTTCGGCCGAGATCATAGCGGCCCTGTTTTTCGAGACGATGCGGCACGATCCCTCCAATCCCGACTGGGACGAAAGAGATCGTTTCATTCTCTCGAAAGGGCACGCCTGCCCGGTCGTGTACGCGGCGCTGGCCGAATCGGGATATTTCCCGGTGGATGAACTGAAAACCCTTCGCAAGATGGGTTCGAGGCTTCAGGGCCACCCCGACAGACACAAGGCCCCGGGGCTGGAGGCGTCCACGGGAAGCCTGGGCCAGGGCCTTTCGATCGCTTCGGGCATGGCGCTTGGGCTCCGAATGGACGGCAAACGGAACAAGGTGTACTGCCTCATGGGCGACGGCGAACTGGACGAGGGCCAGATATGGGAAGCCGCCATGTCGGCGTCGCATTATCATCTGGACAATCTCTGCGGGATCGTCGACAGGAACGGTCTTCAGATAGACGGCAGGACCTGCGACGTAAAATCGCTGGAACCGCTGGCCGACAAATGGAAAGCTTTCGGGTGGCACGTGATCGAAGTCGACGGCCACAGTGTCGACGATCTGGTTTCGGCTCTCGGCAGGTTCCGTCACTCCCATTTCAAACCTACGGTCATAATAGCCAACACGGTAAAGGGCAAGGGAGTCTCCTTCATGGAAAACGTAGCCGGATGGCACGGCAAGGCGCCTTCCAGCGACCAGGCGGACCAGGCGCTCCGCGAACTTTCGGGGGAGGTGCGCTAGGCCATGAAGAATATGCATCTGGCGGACAACATCTTCGACCAGCCGGAAATGATTCCCACACGTTTCGGATACGGGGACGGCCTCGTTGAGCTGGGAAAACGCAACCCCGACGTGGTGGTGCTGGGCGCCGACCTCAGCGCGTCCCTTTGCGTTGACAGATTCAGAGATGCTTTCCCCGACAGGTTCATCCAGACCGGCATCAGCGAACAGGACATGATGGGCATGGCCGCGGGCCTTTCGCTGGCGGGCAAGATTCCCTTCGTCAGCACTTACGGCGTCTTCTGCACCGGCCGGGCGTGGGACCAGCTTCGTACAACCGTGGCCTACGCCAGACTCAACGTAAAAGTAGGTTCCGGCCACGGAGGCGTATCGGTGGGAGCGGACGGCGCC
>CAZBLL010000214.1:0-3274 GCA_964492625.1 uncultured Synergistaceae bacterium | reverse complement strand
AGGATATCGAGCTCTGGTTGGTCTTCCTGCGGTTCCCGCTCCGGCTCGGAGCAGGACTCGAAGACACTGCATGTTCCCGACCCCCTGGTTTGAACGCGCCGCCTAGGACAAACCGCAGCGCATTGCAAGAAAAAGAACAACGGGGCCGGAACATCGGCCCCGATTTTTTTATTTCTGGGGGGACATGATATGAGCCGACACCTCTTTACGCCTGGTCCGGTGCCTTTGCCGGACAGGGTCAGGTCCGCTTCTGGCGCGCCGATGATAGGGCACAGGATGGCCGATTTTTCCGTTTTGCTGAGCAAGGTGGAAAATCGTCTCAGGGATCTGCTGGATGTGGAAGGGCCCGTGATTGCAATGGCGGGTTCCGGAACTCTGGCTATGGAGTCCCTTGCGGCGACACTGCTCAGGCCGGGCGATTCAGTGATCTCCTGTTCCTGCGGAGCCTTTGGGCTGCGCTTCAGGGAGATAGCGGCGACGCGCGGTCTTGATGTGATCCCTCTGGATTTTCCCGAGGGAGAGGCTGTTTCCCCATCGAGAGTAGCCGAGGCGGTTACGTTGCATCCGGGTGCGTCCGCCCTGTTGCTGACGCATAACGAGACATCTACAGGGGTAGCGAATCCGGTAGAGGTGATTACGCGGGAACTGCCTGCGGATGCGCCCCTGGTGCTGGTAGACGCCGTGAGCGCGGTGGGCGCAATGCCCTGTCTGCCGGGCAAGTGGAACGTCGACGGGCTGGCTTTTTGCTCGCAGAAAGGGTTGCTGTCACCGCCCGGGCTGGGTTTTGCCTGGCTTTCCCAAAGGGCCTGGGACGCCGCCTCCGACCGGGGCCCCGTGGACGGGTATTTTTGCGATCTCAAGCGCTACAGGGCGTTTATGGAAAAAGAACAGCCGCAGACGCCCTTTACACCCCCCGTGTCGCTGCTTCGGGCCGTGGACGCATCGCTGGCCATGATAGCCGAAAAAGGTCACAGAAAATGGTTCGACGATCGCAGGCGTTTCGCCCGCTGCCTGGCTGTGGGTGTGGAGACGATGGGAATGGACCTTCTGGTAAAAGACGAGCGCTTTCGGTCTCCAGGAGTGACAGCCGTATCCGCGCGGGACGGAAAAGCCGTGAAGGTAAAGCAGGCCCTGGGATCACTTGGCGTTGAATGCGCCGCCAGGGGTGATGTTGTCCGCTTCGGGCATTTCGGAGATTTTGGCTGGCCGGAACTCTGGCTGCTTTTGGGCAGTCTGTGGGCCGCCTGCCGTGAATGCGGCATGGATCCAGCGCAGCCCGACATGGAAAACGTATCGAAAGTATGGAAGGGGTAGCCGGCATGTGGAACGTCCTTGTTACCGATACGGTTCACGAAGCGGGTCTTGCGATCCTGGAAGAAGCCGGCGACGTAAGACTTACCAGAAACACGGGGCTTTCGCGCCCCGAACTGCTGGAGGCCGTAAAAGACGCCGACGCCATGATGACGAGGAGCGGCACCCCTCTGGACAAAGAAGTGCTGCAGGCGGCGCAAAAGCTCAGGGTAGTGGCCCGGGCCGGAGTGGGAGTAGACAATATCGACATAGCCGAAGCAAGCCGTAAAGGAACAGTTGTCATAAACGCGCCTACAGGTAACACGCTGGCCGCAACGGAGCACACCTTTGCTGTGATGCTGGGGCTTTTGAGACGTGTTCCCCACGCTCACGCCTCGGTTTCGGGTGGCGAATGGGACCGCAAGCGCTTTATGGGATCTCAGCTTCACGGAAAAAGACTGCTTGTGGCGGGGTTCGGAAGAATAGGCAGCAGGGTAGCGGCCAGGGCCAGAGCCTTCGGCATGAAGGTAACGGCCTATGATCCCTATGTGGGCGGCGACAGGATGCGGGCGGCGGGAGCAGAGCCCGCAGATGATCTGAGCGGTGCGCTGGCGCTGGCCGACGTGGTGACGCTGCACGTGCCGCTGACGGCGGAAACCAGATGCATGATAGACGCGGTGACTCTCAGGGCCTTCAAAAAGGGGAGCCTTCTTATCAACTGCGCCAGGGGCGGACTGGTGGACGAGAAGGCCTGCGCCGAGGCGTTGAGGGAAGGGCGTTTAGGCGGAGCCGGCTTCGACGTTTTCTCCAAGGAGCCTCCGACCGGGGAGCACCCCCTGATGGCGGAAGACATCCGGGACAGGGTGGTCCTCACGCCGCATATCGGCGCCAACACAAAAGAGGCGCAGTCGGCCGTAGCCGAGATAGCCGCCTCCAACCTGCTTGCAGCGCTGCGGGGAGAGTCATACGAACACGCCGTGAACCTTCCGTTCATGGAGCAGAACCTGCCGGAACGCAAAAGGGCTTTTCTTTCACTTTCGCGGAAAATGGGCGCACTGGCGGGACGCCTGTGCGACGGCCCGCTGAAGACATTTCGCCAGACCAGGCGTGGCGAGACGCTGAGGGAAGAAGACGGATCCATCTGTTTCGAGAACCCTTTCCGATATTCGCCCTACATGGTGGCGTCTCTCAAGGGTCTGCTGGAGGTGAGGCACGGAGCGGACGTCAACTACATGTCCGCGCCGCTTCTGGCCGACGAGAGCGGGCTCGAAGTCGAGGAGTCGAAAGGAGAGACCTCCACCTACAGAGACCTGCTGGAACTGCACGTAAAGGGAGAACGCGGCGAGGCCAGCATCATGGGAACTGTTACGGAGGAAGGCAAGCAGCGCATCGTCAATGTTAACGGATACTGGATAGATTTCGTACCGGACGGCGGCGTCATTCTTTTCCAGAATCACGATCGCCCGGGAGTAATAGGCAAGATAGGCATGCTTCTGGGAAGCGAAGGAGTCAATATAGCCAATTTTGCGCTGGGACGCAGGAACGGAAGCGGCCTGGCGCTGGGCGTATTGCAGATAGACGGAGAAGCCGGCGGAGGACTGCTGAATTCCCTTGGCTCGGATGTGGACATGCTGTGGGCGATAGGCTGCAGATTCGAGGAGGGGCTCTAGGATGAGGCTGTTTCTTGTAAGGCACGGGCTTACCGACTGGAACACGGCCAACCGTTTTCAGGGTAAAAAGGATATTCCACTCAACTCCGAGGGCCTACGCCAGGCAAACCTGGCCGCCGGGGCGCTTGAAAACGCGGCGCTCGACGCGGTCTGGAGCAGCCCGTTGTCAAGGGCTTTTGAAACCGCTTCCGCCATTGGCTCCGCATGCGGCGTCGATGTGCAGACGCACGCCGGGCTGGCGGAGATAGACCACGGCGACTGGGAGGGTCTGAACGCTCCGGATGTGGAGGCCCGCTGGCCGGGGATGCTGGACG
>CAZBLL010000213.1:0-3293 GCA_964492625.1 uncultured Synergistaceae bacterium | reverse complement strand
GCTAACGCTTCGTATCGGAATGACAACGAAGAGTTTCCGGGCCCGACCATCCGTTCACCGTTCACCGTTTACCGTTTACCGGTCTAATGCTTTTTCTGATCGCTGCCATCTGTTCGCTGCCTCCTGCTTTTTCCGCCATCGCGTTTTTGCTTATTCCCCAACCCCGCCGTACCCGTAGGGATACTGGCCTTCCTCGTGGTGATGTCCTTCGGGATGCGAATGAGGTTGCGGCTGGTTGCCGAATGTAATGCTTCCCATGCACTGCCCCAGAAGGTTGGCGAACTGCCCCGCAGTGCTCTGGGTGTAGATGCCTATGACGACGTAGTAGACACCCTGGTGATGGGTATAGAGTATCCCGGCGCCAATCGGCGTTCCGTTGTAGTAGCCGGTATATTCGCGCAGCAGGGCCGTCTGGCCGCCGCTCAGTGTAATGGTGTTCTGGCTCACCCTGTTAAGGCTGTAGCCCAGTTCCGCTTCCAGTTCGTTGGCCAGCCACTCCAGGCTGTTGCCTCCGCCCCTGGATGCGTGGACTTCGAGAAAGGCGTTTTCAGTGGGGTCTATTGCCTGCAGCGCGGTTTCGTTGCTGGTGTCCAGATTTCCGTTCCAGTTGGCCGGAAGCTGGATTGAAAAATTCCAGCGGGTGTTTCGCACCCAGACCAGGCCCGCTCCTCCTCCGCCAACGTTGAACACCACGTTTACCCGCGCGGAGTTCTGGGCCTGTCCGAGATTCGGATATACCCTGTATGAACCCGCGGCCAGAACCTGTCCGACGGCCGCCGAGGCTTCCCAGAATTGAGCGACCTTGGCCCCCGTGGCCGCGCTGACTATCCAGAATCCCGGGCCCGACGAACTTGCCTGGATTATTGTCCCGGGGGAGGGCAGAGTGAATACATTGCCTTCCAGTTGAGGCGGGTTCAGTACCGACCCCCTGTACTGGCGTCCCCAGGCGCTTACCGTTGCTCCATGGGCCGAAACAGCCAGGCCGAGAAGCGCCGCAATGACCAGAAGAACCACGAGTCGTTTTTTCACGGATGTCACCTCTTTTGTTTGGGGTAACTGTAAATAGTCCATACAGCGATTGTATCATATCGATTTACCCAGATGATTCAGGGAATGGTTTTGAGAAACCCTCCCAGCTCCGCGAAATAGTCGCCCATGTTGGCGAACAGCACCGTGTTGTGGTCTCCCTTTTCAAAAACATGAAGTTTCTTGCGTTCCCCCCCTGCCCAGTCGAAGAGCCGCCTGCCGTGTGATATATCGACAAGGCTGTCGTTTTGGGCGTGAAGCACCAGAACAGGGCCTTTATATCCGTTCATAGCAGATTTGTGATCCATGCGTTCCTCAACTGCCTGTTCCAGTTCCCGGCGGGTAGTTCCCAGTTCACAACATTCGAGCCTTACCAGCAGGCGCTCCATTACGTCGGCTATACCGCTCTCAAGAACGAGGCCAGCCATTTCCGGGTAAAGTGAAACGCCGTGGATGGCCGGTATGGAGCCTACCGATCGGCCGAAAAGAACGGTTCGGGACGGTTCGAGTTCCGCCGCTTCGAATATGCGCGGGGTGTCGTCCAGGATGGCTCCGAAGGAGGGTGATCCCCCGGACATGCCGTACCCGCGGAATTCCGCCAGCAGTACGTTGAATCCGATGCTGTCCAGAACGGATACGAAGCCGTCCATCCAGTCGCAGACTATTTCGCCGTTGCCGTGAAAATGTACTACAGTGAGCGCTTCGGGGTGGTTCCGGGTGTAGTGACAGGCCAGGTCCCCTCCGGGTGTACCCACATAGAAAGGGTTTGGGAAATTCGCCGTCCGGGGAAAAAAGTAACGGCCCGAAATAACGGGATGGTCTATCAGGGAAGCATCGCTCATGGGGCCAGCTCCTTTCATGGCGATATGGAGTGAATCCATCATACCGGAGGCGCGTGAGCTGTCAAAGTGCTACCATGATGCAACAGAAGGGAGGCTGTATGAAAAATGATGGCAAGAAATATTCCGGCCATGGTCCTGGCTGTTGTAATACTGGTGATTGACTGTACGCACGGATTTGCTTCTACCGTGGACCCGGTGGATTTCGAATCTCAGGAAATTGCGAAAGTGGTTCAAACATTTGCAGGTAAGGTTCCGAACCAGTGGGGCCAGGAGGTTGCCGGAGTGGTGCGGCGTTTTGAACCTCAGGGAAAACAGGTTGCGCTTACGTTCGACGCCTGCGGAGGCCCCCACGGAAGCGGATACGACAAAGAACTGATCGATTTCCTGAGAAGCGGCAATATCTCCGCGACGCTTTTCATCAACGCCCGCTGGCTGGAGGCTAACCCCGAAATTTTCGCGGAACTGACCTCGGACCCGCTGTTTACCATAGCCAACCATGGGTTGCGTCACAGACCCTGTTCCATGACGGGAAGGTCGGCCTACGGAATAAAGGGAACAACGGGCGTAAAAGAGGTGATAGAAGAAATCGAGGGAGGCGCGATGGCCGTTGAAACGGCATCGGGCGAGAGGCCTCGCTTTTACAGGTCGGGGACCAATCACTACGACGAAATAGCCGTAAGAGTTGCCAACGCATTGCGGCATTCGGTCGTGGGGTGCAGCGTCAATGGCGACGGTGGGGCGACCTTTTCGGCCGAACAGGTGAAAAGGCAACTGCTTTCGGTAAAACCGGGCGGTATTGTTCTGATGCACATGAACCATCCGGAGGGAAAGACTGCCGAAGGGGTAATGGCGGCGGTCCCCCTGTTGCTGGAACAGGGGTTTTCGTTCGCAGGTCTGGAGGAAGTTCTGCCTTCCGGCGCCGAAAACATGTGATAACACAGAGAACTGGTTTTTGTGCGATAATGACCCCACCTGCAGTAGTGGGGGGCGTGATATGGGCAGAATAAAAACAGCGGTATCGCTCCTTGTCGCGATTGTCGCCGTATCATCGGTTTTTTGCGTTACGCCCGCCAGGGCGGTGGCCGTAAGGGTGCGTACCGCTTCCGACGTTCTTCTGGCAACCGGTGTGAACGGTTCTTCCAAATATCCGGCGCTGAGCGAAAACGGGCTGGTGGCGGCCTTCTATTCGGACGCCGATACGCTGGTCCCTGATGCACCGGCTTTTTCGCCGGGTCTGTTCCTTTTTGTGTTCAACGATTCGGGTCTTTCAAGGGTCGCCTCCGGGGACGACGGATCCCCTGCGGGTGTTCCCGACGTTGTGGATTTCCCCTGGGGGGTCTCCATGAGCGGGGAAGGGGACCTGACAGCTTTTGTGTCGCACTCCGAGTCTTTTGACGAAAACGACCATAACAAAGCGCCGGACGG
>CAZBLL010000212.1:0-3313 GCA_964492625.1 uncultured Synergistaceae bacterium | reverse complement strand
GGCGCCTGGGGTCTGGGCTGGGAAGTCTGGCTCGATGGAATGGAAATTACCCAGTTCACCTATTTTCAGCAGGTCGGCGGAACCGACATGGACCCGGTACCGGCGGAACTGACCTACGGGATCGAACGCATCGCCATGTTCGTTCAGAAGGTCGATAACGTCTACGACCTGAACTGGGTCGGAGATGTTTCCTATGGGGACGTTCATCACAGGGGAGAGGTAGAACATTCCACCTACAATTTCGATGTGGCCGATACCGCCATGCTGTTCGACCTTTTTTCAATGTATGAACGCGAAGCGGGCAGTGCGCTTGACAGGAACCTTGTCCTGCCCGCGTATGACTACGTTCTCAAATGTTCTCACGCCTTCAATCTTCTCGACGCCCGTAACGCCATCAGTGTTACGGAGAGAACGAGCTATGTTTCAAGAGTTCGCTCTCTGGCCAGTAAATGCTGCCACGCCTATGTCGAGCAGCGAAAAAACATGGGATACCCGCTGCGGAAAAAGTTCGCGGGCGTTGCAGGGAGGTAACGCATGAAAACCAGGGACCTGCTTCTTGAAGTCGGAACCGAGGAAATTCCGGCCGGCTTCGTGCGCTGGGCGCTTGATGAGATAGTCCGTATAGCTGAAAAGGATTTCAAGAGAGAGAGGCTGTCATTCCAGAAGATACAGTCGTTCGGTACGCCAAGGAGAATAACCCTTGTGGTTCGGGGCCTCGGAGAAAACCAGGACGACCTTGCCGAAGAGTTCAAGGGGCCTCTGTGGGAACAGGCTTTCGATGTGAACGATAACCCCACAAAAGCCGCGAAAGGATTCGCCAGGAGCAGACAGGTCGAGGTGGATGAACTTGAAAAACGTGAGGTGGGCGGGACGGAATACGCGTTCGCCGTTCTCAGAAGGCCCGGCAGTCCGGCGACTGATGTGCTTCCGGAACTGCTTCAGGGAATTTTAAAACAGATTGTTTTTCCTAAAAACATGTACTGGGACCAGAGTTTTACCCGTTTTGCCAGACCCGTTCGCTGGATTTTATGCCTTTTCGGAAACGAAACGGTCCCGGTTTCTTTCGGCCGTGTCGCTTCTTCGAACAGCACACGGGGACACAGATTCATGGGCGACAGGGTCATTGAGATTTCTGATGTAGACGAATATCAGGACAAACTCTTTGACAATTACGTTCTTTTCGATCCCGACAAGCGACGTGAAAAAATGATGGCCGCCATCTCAAGCCTGGAAAAGGAAGTAGGAGGAAAAGCTGAAAACGATGTTGACCTGATAGAGGAAAACCTCTTTCTGGTAGAGTACCCTGTCCCCTTTGCGGGCAGTTTCGACGAATCCTTTCTTGATATCCCCGAAGAAGTGCTCACCACCACTATGAAGCATCACCAGAGGTATTTCCCTGTCAGAGACTCAAAGGGACGCCTCAAGCCCTGTTTTATCGGTGTAAGCAACAACAGGGCTTCCAATATGTCCGTAGTCAGAGAGGGCAACGAAAGAGTTCTCCGAGCCCGCCTGGCCGACGCTTCATTTTTCAGGAACGAAGATCTCAAAACGCCGCTGTCAGCCAAAGTCGAAGAGCTTAAGACCATTGTATACCAGGAACAGATGGGAACCATGGCCGACAAGGTGGCCAAGGTGGGCGAACTCTCCACCATTGTTTCCTGTGAACTGGGCCTCACGGACGAGGAAAAGAAGATGGTGGACCGGGCCGTATACCTTTCAAGGGCCGATATCGTCACCCACATGGTCTACGAATTCGCCGAACTGAGAGGCGTAATGGGCAGAGAGTACGCGCGTTGCGACGGAGAGAACGAAAGGGTGGCTCTTGCTCTCTACGAACAGTATCTTCCCGCGGCAGCAGGCGGAGAACTGCCGACCGACGTCATAGGCGCGGTCCTCGGACTGGCTGAAAGGGCGGATACGATAGCAGGTTGCTTCTGCTGCGGGCTCCAGCCGTCGGGTTCCCAGGATCCATATGGCCTGAGAAGGTCCGCCCGAACAATAAACGAGATCATCTGGGGTTGCGCCCTGGATGTTTCTCTGGAGCCACTATTGACCAGCGCGCTTTCAGCCTATTCAGCTGAAGAAAAGCCCGATGGAATGCTTGATTTTGCCCGCCAGCGTCTACATAACCAGCTCAGGGAGAAGGGTTACTCGCACGACCTCACCAGTCTTGCGATTTCGGTAACGAAACTCCGGCCATTGCAGGCACTACGATTCCTTGAATCTTTCGCGGCCGTGCAGAGCGAGGACTGGTTCTCCGGGTTAATAACTTCCGCAGTAAGGGTCAGGAATCTGCTCTCCAAAGCCGGAGGCGGCTCTTTTACCGTTGATGCAGATGTGCTGTCGGAGGAGCCCGAAAGGGATCTTTTCAAGTCAGTCCGGTCGATAGCTCCGGATGTACAAAAGAGCGTCGATGAATGCGACTGGGATGGGGTAACAAGGCTTCTGGCGCGCCTGGAGCCCTCGGTTACGAGGTTCTTCGACGATGTTCTGGTTATGGCTGACGACGAAAAGACCAGAAACAACAGGCTTGCCATTCTTCAGGAATGCAACTGTTTGTTCAAAATGGTAGGGGATCTGGGAACGCTGAAGGGCTAGTAAACTGCGTGGACCCATCAGGAAGGATGAAAGCCGTGGCTTTAAAGCTTTTTGTGGTTTCGGATTTTACGGGTGAAACAGCGGAGCACGTGGCCAGAGCTGCATTCAGCCAGTTTGCGGCCGATTCAGTATCGCTGCAGAGGTTCAGATACATAAACAATCGGGACAGGGCCAGCGAAGTTCTTGAGGAGGCCGCTGAGGGCGACACTCTTATCATCTGCACTCTCGTCGATCATGAACTTCGTCGATGGTTTGTGCAGAAAGCCGTTCAGCAGAAGACGGATATCGTCGATATCCTGGGGCCGATACTAGATGTCCTTGAGTCCAAGCTTGGAAGGCCGCCGCTTGAAACACCGGGCCTTCTGAGAAGAATGGATGAAGAATATTTCCGCAGGGTAAAGGCCATAGAGTTTGCCATTAAATGTGATGATGGCAGATGTTCCGAAGAACTGGCCGACGCGGATGTTGTCATCGTCGGTGTTTCCAGGGCCAGCAAGACGCCTTTGTGCATGTATCTGGCGCACAGGGGGTTCATGGTGGCCAATGTCCCGCTTATTCCGGAAACGGAGCCCCCGGCGGCCCTGTTCAGCGTTTACCCCGAAAAGGTTTTCGGCCTGATGGTGAAACCCGAAAAACTCGTTCAGATACGCAGGGAACGGCTTAGACTGCTTGGGGTTGGTGCGGAAATTTCCAATTAGGCCCAGTGGGGGGGCAT
>CAZBLL010000211.1:0-3347 GCA_964492625.1 uncultured Synergistaceae bacterium | reverse complement strand
CTTGGCTTCAGCATAAACATTCTTACCCTGTTTGCTTTCGTTCTTGTCATAGGGACGGTCGTGGACGACGCAATCATAGTTGTCGAAAGAGTCATATACGTAATGCACAGGGACAACGTCAACGCCCTTGAGGCTACCAGGCAGGCAATGAAGGATGTCACCGGGCCAATGACCGCAACAACGCTGGTCTTCCTTGCCATATTTGTTCCCGTTGCCTTCATGGGAGGGATAACGGGCGAAATATACAGGCAATTTGCAGTAACCGTATCCTTCTCGGTCGTTTTTTCGCTTGTTGTCGCATTAACCCTCAGCCCGGCCATGTGCTCGCATATGCTCAACAACGTAAAGCCCAAAACGCAGGGGCCTCTTGCCTGGTTCAACGAAATGGTTTCAAAGGCCTCCGGCAGGTATGTGACAGGCTCGATGTGGATCGCGCGAAGAACGGCCGTAACGCTTGGCATACTGGGGCTCGTGATAGCAGTCGCGATCGGGGCTATGAAGTTCACTCCTACGTCTTTTCTTCCCGACGAGGATCAGGGAGTGATTTTTACGGTAGTGCAGCTCCCGGAAGGCGCTTCAAAGAGCAGGACCGAAGCGGTAATAGACAGGATAGTCCCGCAATTCAGGGAAATACCGGGTGTCAAGAACGTACTGAACATCGTGGGTTTCAGCCTTATGGGGGATTCCGGGGAAAACGTGGCGACCGTGGTCCTGCCGCTGGAAAACTGGTCACTCAGGGAGACCGAAGAAAAAAGTCTCCAGAGCATCGTGGGCAAGGTTCGTGCGATAGCGGGCTCCGCGCTGGAAGCCAAAATCGACGTGTTCACTCCTCCCGCCATACAGGGGCTGGGTGTAGCCGGAGGGCTGGATTTGCGATTGCAGGCGACCATGGACTCCGACCCTGCAAAACTGGCTTCCGTTCTTGCGGACTTTACGGCAAAGATAAGTCAGGCGCCCGAATTCATGTACGCCTTCAGCTCCTATACGGCCAACACACCGCACCTGTTCCTTGATCTCGACAGAGAAAAGGCCGAGAGCCTGGGAGTGCCGGTGTCCAATGTCTACGGTACCCTGCAGACCTATTTCGGCACGGTTTACGTCAACGACATCAACATCGGGAACACGGTCAACAAAGTCATAGTGCAGTCCGACTGGCCCTACAGAAATAAAATGAACGATATCGGGAATATCTACACCAACGCCGCCGGAGGGGAAATGGTTCCGCTCGAAAGCATAATGGCTTTGCGCAAGACACTTGCGCCCAGGTCCGTAAGTCGCTATAACCTTTTTCCCAGCGCGGCGATAACAGCGTTTTTGATCCCCGCATTTTCCTCGGGTCAGGGAATGGAGGTTATAGAAAAAATAGCCGCCGGGCTTCCGGAGGGATACACCATAGAGTGGACCGGCATGACTTACCAGGAAAGGGCGGCAGGCGGGACCACCGCACTGATGATGTTGATAGCCGTTCTGTTCGGGTACCTGTTCCTTGTGGCTCAGTACGAGAGCTGGTCGGTGCCTTTCGGCGTCGTCCTGACCCTTCCCGTTGCGCTGATTGGAGCGCTTACGGGGATATTTATAATGGGAATTTCCCTGAGCATATACGCCCAGCTGGGCATTCTGCTTCTTGTCGGCCTGGCGGCCAAGAACGCGATACTCATCATAGAATTCGCCAAGGAGCAGCACGACGTAAAGGGTTTGTCCATCCTTGAATCAGCTGCGGTCGCGGGGTCCGAGAGGTTCAGGTCGGTTATGATGACGGCCTTTACATGTGTGATCGGGGTAACCCCGCTGCTTGTCGCGTCTGGCGCGGGAGCGGGCAGCCGCCTCCACGTGGGGACCACCATGTTTTTCGGAATGACGATAGCGACGGTGTTCGGCATTTTTCTGATCCCGGGGTTGTACGTTGTCCTTCAGACGGGCAGGGAAAGGATCAAAGCTAAAATGAAAGACATTTTCTCACACCATAAAAATGAGGTATAGGGCCATGAAAAAGATTGCAGCGCTATTTTCGATGATATGTTTTCTGGCTGTTCCGCCTCCGGCGGTCAACGCGGCCGAACCTCTTTCTCTCGCCGGGGAAAGGGCTGTGGTTTCGTCAAACTGGATGGAGCTGGCGAAACAACATCCCATGCCCTACCTGGCTTCCCACCAGGGCTTCAGCGAGGCGCCTTCCGCCGAAGTTCTGGCCAGCTGGTGGGATGCTTTCGGCGACGAAACGCTTACCGCACTGATACTGGAGTCTCTGGCGAACAATAGAGACCTCGCTGCGGCGATGTCGCGGCTGGAGCAGGCGAGGGCTGCGCTGGGTATAAGCAGGGCTACGGTGCTGCCGTGGCTTGACAGCTCCAACGTTCTCACGCGCACTAAAACAGGGGAAAACGGCTCAAGCACCGGGCAACAGATAGGCCCCATAGATTTTTACAGTCTCGGGATCGACGCTTCGTGGGAGATAGACATATTTGGAGGCAAGAGGCAGAAAGTCAAAGCGGGCAAGGCCGACATTCAGGCGCAGTACGGTGACCTGCATGACGCCTGGGTGTCGCTTTCCTCAGAGGTCGCCGTCAACTACGCCGCTCTCCGCACTTTGCAGAAAAGGCTTGAGGTGGCTGAAAAGAACCTGGAAATACAGGTCAGCACTCTGGAGCTGCTTCAGTCGCAGTATGATTCCGGTCTCCGTGACGGCCTTGCTCTGAACCAGGCCAAATACACGGTGGAACAGACACGGTCGACCATTCCCCCCATACGGACAGGCATAGAAGAAACAATGAACCGGCTGGCGATACTTGTAGGCCAGATTCCGGGGAATCTTGTGGAAACACTGGCGGAGTACAGACCTTTGCCCGCTTACGAAAGTAATGATCTGGTCGGCATACCGGCCAATTGTGTCAGGCAGAGGCCCGATATCTACTCGGCCGAACAACGGCTGGTAGCCCAGATCGCCCGAAAAAAAGAAGCGCAAAGAGACATCTGGCCAAAACTCTACCTGTTGGGTTCCATTGGGTTGGAGGCGTTTTCATCGACCAGCGGGCTTTCCGTTTCCGACGGCGAGAGTTACAGTTTCGGTCCCAGTATATCGTTTCCGCTGTTTCACGGCGGCGCAATAAGGAACAACATCAAGGTGCAGACTGCTAAACAGGAAGAGATGCTGGCGACCTATGAACAAACCGTTCTCAACGCCGTCGCCGAAGTCCGAAACGCGTTGACGGCCGAAACTCAGGAGCGAGAACGTAACCTGACCCTGGTGCGGGGCGTGGAGGCGGCTAAGCACGCCTAGGAAATAGCCCTTAACAGGAACGAAAACGGACTTTCGGATTTTATCGATGTAATGAGCGCACAGAAGGCGCTGC
>CAZBLL010000210.1:0-3350 GCA_964492625.1 uncultured Synergistaceae bacterium | reverse complement strand
GACAATGGCCAGGACTGCCAGGTTGGCGAGCCCCGCATGGGCGGCTGCCTGGTTCATGATGAGGGCCGCTACTATCCCTCCCGTCAGGGGAGGTGTACCTGTAATGACGGTCTCCCAGCCTACAAGAAACCGCCCGATGGTCAGAAGAAGCAGCACCATGCCGGCGATCCCTGCCAGGGCCGTCGCGACGGTCCGCCACTCCGATACGAGTTCGTGTACGCTGAAAAGCGTCCCCACGTGGACAAGGAGAAGATACATCGACATGAGGGCTACAGGCATACCCAGGCCAGCGATCACGTCCACCGTTTCGGGTACGAAGGTCCAGAAGCCCAGCAAAAAAAGTGCCGCCGCGACGAAGACTGACGGGACGAAAGCCCTGGTCATGTTCGAGATAACATCACCGATGGCCAGGAAGCCTGTGCATACTACAAAAGCGACAATTACACTCATCTCCATTACTCTTTTTCTCCCCTCTCTGCCATAAAAAAGAAAACACCTTTATGGTACCTGCCATTTGTGCCAGCGTCTCTTTCTTGGGATAAGTTCGCTTTCTGCTTTTTCGAAGCCTGTCCCATAAATTCTTTATTTCCGGAAGGAAAGGATATTAGTATACCTTATGAAGGCATTACGCAAGAGAGGGTTTTATGGCACAGCGACCGGAAGCCTGTCCCTTCCCCCAGAGGAGCGGTCACCGATATCAGCATTCCGCTGGACAAGTAAAAGCAACAGGCGCCCTTAGAGGGAACAAAGCAAGAAAGGGAGTACTTCCCGTCGGGGAGCGGCTCCCTTTGATTTTTGGGGAACGATGACCCGGGCAAAATAACAATATGGAAGCGCTGGTCAGTCCGGCAGCGCGTTTAATGACCGGAACATTGTATTGGATTATGATCATTGGATGGGATCGATACTCCTGCTGTCGGGAGAAGATGGAAACAGTCCGGTAGACCGAGGGGGAGTGGTGATGAGTGAAAATGAACGAAAGAACATAGGACGCAGCCCAACCCCGCAGCATCCGCTCTGGCTGTCTGTTGTCCTGAGTCTATTTCCCGGTGTGGCGCTCGGCGCGTTCATCGTCGGGACAGCACCAGTATTGGGGGCGTGGGGGCTGGACCCGATATTTGCCCTTTTCGGAGGGATAGGGGTCGTGATCGTCCCCATTGAACTTGGCTGCCTGGCCCTTGCCGCCCGCAGGACGACCGGCTCGTGGTCTCCTCTTGCCGTTACCGATTACAGGCAAAAACTCCCTCTCCGGCGGCTGCTGCCGATGTCAATCGGCCTGGCTGTATGGTTCATCTTCACGCTGATAGCATGGATGTCGCTGCTGGAAGGGTGGGTCATCGAGCGATTGCCGTCGTGGATGCCCGATGCGATCCTCTCCTTTGCTCAGACCAATGCGGATGGCGATCTGCCTTCTGCGGGAGCTGTCGCGGCGCTCATGGTCATAGCATTTGTGTTCAACGGCCTGGTCGGCCCAATAACAGAAGAACTCTACTTCCGGGGCTTTCTTCTCCCCCGGATCGACCGTTACGGGGTATGGGCACCGGTCATCAACACCCTCCTTTTCAGCATCTACTATGTGTGGACGCCGTGGCGGTGGCCACAGATAGCCGTGGGTTTCCTGCCCCTGACTCTTGCCGCCTGGCGGACGCGGAGCATCTACGTCTCCATGATCGCCCATGTGACCACTAATATTGTCTTCCTTGTAATGCTCACAGCCTCGTTCGCCGCAGGCTGACACCCGGAATTTCAGAAACGGGACGTTTATTCCCCTCGTTTTTGTTCTCTCATAGCCTCCAGAGCCTGGTCCGGAGACAGTAAAGGCAGCGAGGGCACAGAAACGAAGTGTTTCAGGTTGCCGGTGATTATTGGTACTCCGGCTGCGAGGGCGGCCTCTACGAAGGGGCGTTCTCCCTCGTCGGGGAGAGTCCCGTCGTATCGGGTGGGAGATATCCAATGTCCTTTGCCATTTATCAAAGCAAGGATCGGCCCGGTAACAGCGGGAGGCAGGCGGAATTTCGGGCGGGCGAGCACATCCTGGTACTCCAGGAAGATCCTTGAATCAAGCACAAGGTCAAAAGATCGATTTACCAATCCGTTGAGAAGAATGCCGGGAGGAGTATCCGAACGCAGAAAACCCGAAACAAGAACATTGGTATCCATGACGAACCAGATCATGGGGATGCTCAGTCTTTCCTGCGGGCAACCCTGAGAGACTGGATCTCAGCGTCGATCTCCCTGACCGGCATCTTGTCGACGCCGCTCTCTCTCGCCATGATCCTTGCAAGCTCCAGTGCTCTCTGTGCTCTCATCTGCAGCATGGCATCGGCAAGCGAAAGTACGTCCTCCCCTTCGGATACGGATACGCAGACCGCCATTGGTTTCGATCTTGAATAAACGACCGTAACATCGGAATCCGCGAGGATCCCGGGATTGTTTTTCAAGTCCCTGCTGGAAACTGTTTTCATGCTAGTCCCTCCCAACGTCCCTCTTTATGTCCCCGATTATACATCATCTCGCAATAAAATGTTAAAGGTACTCCATCGCTGGGACTGGAGCTGCCTCTACCTGGTGCATCTGTCTATGCTTCTTGATCCTTTGATGAGGGTTTTCCGTTCGCAGGAATTTTACTGGAAAGAGCTGTTTTTGATGACTGATTTGATCTGGTTGCTTAACGAGGGGGTTTCCTCTATCGCGAGGGTCCATATTATTTCCAGATCCAAACCAAAATAAGCGTGAGCAAGGATGTTGCGAAGTTCCGGATCACGCAACCCGGATCATCTCGCGTTCAACCCGTTTCCTTATCCGGGGTTTCAATGCGGTTTCCATGACAAGATCCACTGGTCTTTGAAGAAGATCTTCCAGGAAAAACTTCAGGTTGATGTATCTTCTGTAATCAGCAGGCATCTCAAAAGACACCAGAATATCTATGTCGCTTTCCGGCAGAAGGTCGTCCCTGACTGCAGAGCCAAAGAGAGAAAGTCTCTTCGCACCCATATCCTGAATTTCCTTTTCGTGTTCCCGGATCTTCCTGATGATCTCATCACGAGTCATTGCTTTACCTCTTCTCGGCAGAACGATGTTTTACCAATTATAGACCAATAAAGAGATTGCCGGAGAAATTGTGTCAAAAACAGAGGGAAGCGCAGAGGTTTCTCTACACGTAAAAAATGCACGGGCTGACAATATTATTCAATACTCACAAAAACGGACTACTGTAGCCCGTTTCTGTGCTAAAAGCGGTTTGTCGCAGACGGAAAAAGTGGTTATCAGCCTTAGCTGCTGGGCATGGAGTGGTAGAGGAAGGTGTTCCATACCCCTGGGTGAAACTCCGCCCGAAAAACTGGTCTTAT
>CAZBLL010000209.1:0-3454 GCA_964492625.1 uncultured Synergistaceae bacterium | reverse complement strand
TCCGAACTGACGAGGGATGGCTTTACCTGGCTGCGACCATGGATCTGTTTTCAAGAAAAGTAGTAGGCTGGTCTATGAACAAAAGAATGACCAAACGCCTCGTATGCAACGCTCTCAGGATGGCCACAGGAAACAGAAGGCCGGGAAAAGGCCTTATACACCACTCGGACCGGGGCAGCCAGTACGCCAGTCATGACTTTCAAAAACTGCTTTTAAGGAACGGAATGCTTTGCTCCATGAGCCGCAAGGGAGACTGCTGGGACAACGCACCCATGGAAAGCTTCTTTCACACGCTCAAAACGGAGCTCATCTATCACTGCAGGTTCAAGACCAGGGAACAGGCCAAAAGGGCCGTGTTCGAGTTCATAGAAGTCTTTTATAATCGCAAACGAACCCACTCGTCTTTGGGCTACATGACCCCGGTCGAGTTCGAGGAGCAGTCCCTTGTATCAGAGTTTGTTGCGTAACTTCGTGTCCACTAAATGGGGGCAAGGTCATCACGGTTTCCGGATTTTCCCGTTTACCGTTGACCGTTTACCAGTTTAACGCCCTTTCTGTACGCTGTATGCTGTACGCTGCTAACTGCTTTGCTATTTTGAGTTGAACTGGAGTGATGCTCAATGAATCTAAATAAACTTACCCAGAAATCACAGGAGGCCCTGTCCGCCGCCCAGAACCTGGCAGTTACCATGGGCCATACAGAAGTGGACGGCGAGCATCTGCTTGTGGCTCTCCTGAAACAGGAGGGCGGTCTTGTACCCCGGCTGCTTGACAGGATGAACATTTCCGCCGGAGCTCTGGCTTCGGCGGTGGAACAGAACCTTTCCAGACGCACCAGGGTAACGGGCCCGGGCCGTGAGCCCGGCAAGATATATATATCCGAAAGGCTTTCGAAACTGCTTGTGCAGGCGGAGGAACACGCCTCGCGCATGAAGGACGAGTACGTATCCGTTGAACATCTGTTCTATTGCCTTTTGAGCGAGGGTGAGTCCACCGAGGCCGGCAGGGAATTGGCCCGTTTCGGCATAACGGCCGATGCGTTTCTGAAAACGCTGCAGGAGGTCCGGGGAAGCCAGAGGGTGCAGAGCGCCGACCCCGAAAGTACCTACGAGGCGCTGGACAAGTACGCCAGGGATCTGGTGAAAATGGCCAGAGCCGACAAAATGGACCCGGTCATAGGACGCGACGAGGAGATTCGCCGGGTGATACGTGTCCTGAGCCGGAAAACCAAGAACAACCCTGTCCTGATAGGCGAACCGGGTGTGGGCAAAACGGCCATAGTCGAAGGCCTGGCCCAGAGAATAGTGCGCGGCGATGTTCCCGAAGGATTGAAAGACCGCTCCATTTACGCTCTGGACATGGGTGCGCTGCTGGCCGGGGCCAAGTTCCGCGGCGAGTTCGAGGAACGCCTGAAGGCCGTACTCAACGAGGTAAAGGAAAGCGAAGGCCGCATACTTATTTTCATCGATGAACTGCACACCATAGTCGGGGCGGGCAAGGCCGAAGGCGCCATCGACGCGGGCAATATGCTAAAGCCGATGCTTGCAAGGGGCGAACTGCACTGCATAGGGGCGACTACGCTGGATGAATACCGCAAACATATAGAAAAGGACGCCGCTCTCGAAAGACGTTTCCAGCCAGTGTTGGTGGACCAGCCTACAGTGGAGGACAGCATATCCATATTACGCGGTTTGCGC
Source organism: uncultured Synergistaceae bacterium (assembly GCA_964492625.1). GTDB lineage: Bacteria > Synergistota > Synergistia > Synergistales > Thermovirgaceae > CAZBLL01. The sequence continues at coordinate 1,757 of CAZBLL010000209.1, read as the reverse complement.
GAAAGGTTCGAGGTGCATCACGGCGTGCGAATACAGGACAACGCACTGGTGGCGGCGGCTGTTCTTTCAAACAGGTACATATCCGACCGCTTTCTTCCCGACAAGGCCATAGACCTTGTGGACGAGGCCTGCGCCCTGATAAGGACCGAGATCGACTCCATGCCTGCGGAACTGGACGCCGTGACGCGCAAGGTGATGCAGCTGGAGATAGAAGAGGCGGCGTTGAAGAAGGAAACCGACAAGGCAAGCGCCGAACGCCTTAAAGCGTTGCAAAAGGAGCTGCAGGACGCAAGGGCGGCGGCCGACGCCATGAGAGCCCAGTACGATTCGGAAAAACAGGCCATTCTCAAGGTTCAGAATATCAGGAGTCAGCTCGAGCAGACGCGCCGCGAAATAGAAAAGGCCGAACGCGATTACGACCTGAACCGGGCCGCAGAGCTCAAGCACGGCGAGCTGCCCGACCTGGAACGCAGGCTTGCCGCCGAAGAAGAACAACTGGAAACAAGGCAGGGAGGCAACAACCTGCTTCGCGAAGAGGTTACGGAAGAAGAAATTTCGCAGATCGTTTCGCGCTGGACGGGAATACCGGTAACCCGCCTTCTTGAGGGGGAGCGCGAAAAGCTGCTGAGGCTCGACGAGGTGCTGCACGAAAGGGTAGTGGGGCAGGACGACGCCGTGCAGCGTGTGGCCGACGCGGTCATCAGGGCCCGCTCCGGCATAAAGGACCCCAAACGGCCCATAGGATCGTTCATTTTTCTTGGTCCTACCGGCGTAGGGAAAACGGAACTGGCCCGGGCGCTTGCAGAGTCCCTTTTCGACACCGAAGACAACATGATTCGCATCGATATGTCCGAATACATGGAAAAGCACGCCGTGTCCAGGCTGGTGGGGGCGCCTCCGGGCTACGTGGGCTACGATGAAGGCGGCCAGCTTACCGAGGCCGTCAGGCGCAAGCCCTATTCCGTTGTTCTTTTCGACGAAATAGAAAAGGCTCACCCCGATGTGTTCAACATGCTGCTTCAGATACTCGACGACGGGAGGCTGACCGACAGCCATGGCCGTACCGTCAATTTTCGAAACACCATAGTGATAATGACCAGTAACATAGGTGCTTCGGATCTTATGGAAGGCATCACCGCCGGGGGCGACATCCTCGAAAACGCAATAGATGCAGTAATGGGGCAGTTGAGGTCGTCGTTCAGGCCCGAGTTCCTCAACAGGGTCGACGACATTATCCTGTTCAAGCCCCTGCGTTTAGAGGAGATAGAACGTATAGTGGAACTGTTGATAAAGGGCCTGGATGAACGCCTCGCCGACAAGCGGATGTCGCTGGAGGTTTCGCCTGAGGCGCTGCGTTTCATAGCTTCGGAGGGGTATGACCCGGTCTATGGCGCAAGGCCGCTGAAACGGTTCATATCAAAAGAAGTGGAAACGCCCGTTGCGCGGGAGATCATCGCAAAAGGCGTTTCCGAAGGCGCCCGAATTTGCGTGGAGCTTGAAAACGGCCGCATAAGTGTGGAAGTGAAAGAATAGATAGAAACAGGTGGCGGAAACAGCAGGAGACAGGAATCAGGAAACAGGGTAGGCAAGGTCGAGGACGTGAACGGTAAGCGGTAAACGGTAAACGGTAGAACCGGAAACAAAACAAGGAGCCTGCTGTCATTCCGAACGTTAAACGACGAGGCTGCAAGTCCGCCTACTGGCGGAAATCTCGCTTTTCGTCAACCGTCAACCGTAAATCTGTAACCAGGGTGCCT
>CAZBLL010000208.1:0-3455 GCA_964492625.1 uncultured Synergistaceae bacterium | reverse complement strand
CTGTCATTCTGACGACCAACGGGAGGACGGCGTGCCCCGAGCGAAGCGGAGGGTAAGAATCTCGGTTTGGATGTTGATTTCCCCTGACGCCCGTCTCCAGATTCCTTGTTGCCTGACAAGGCGAGACCCCTCACTACGCTAACGCTTCGTATCGGGGTGACAAACTCTTACGGCAAATGCGTTTTACCTTTCCTGTTGGCTGCCAGCTGCGCGCCGCCACCTGGTTTTTCCGCCATCCGCCATCCGCCATCCGCCATCGGTTCCTGGCCCCTGCCTTTTCTGTCAGCTGTCGTCAGCCTGCTGGTCGCTGTTTTCCTGCGCCGGTGGAAACACATCTGCCGGGAGGCCCGGGTGTTTTTCCATCAGGTTTTCAAAGTATCTGTCGTCTACGGGCGGCGAATCTTCTTCGAGCGGCGGAACTTCCGCCACGGTCCATTTCCCGTCATCCTTTTGCAGCAGGGCTATAAAGGGTTCGTAGCGGTTAAGCCCATCGGGCGACTGCGGGTCGGTCTCGGCCCAGGCCCATCCGTTCATCACCTTCAGCCAGTTCACTACAAAGACCACCTCGATATCAAAACTGTCCTTAACGAAAGACCGCATAGCGTCCATTATCTCTTTGCGTTCGTTTGAACCAGGAGGGGGAGTGAACGCTACAGCCGCCCATACCGGAGATATCGTAAACACCAGAATCAACGCAAGGGCCAGAGCTGTTGTCTTTTTCATTTCGTCACCCCGTTTCCATAACTTTCACTCAGGATAGCACAGATAAAGCAATAATGTGTTCTTGTATAAGATAAACCATACCACCCAAAAGGTTGACGATTGTGTCCAATTATTTATGGCCGCATGGTCCGCCAGGTAAATCCGCGCGCCTGTCTGTAATCGTTGACAACCCTGCCAAAACCGTATATTATCCGGTTTTGGCAGGGTTGTTTTCCAGCCCGGCTTCCCGGGTTCCAAAGACAGACAATACTAAACAGATAAGCAACAAGGGTTCATAAATCTAGAGAAAAAGAGGTGGCGTCATGGCTCGTTACAATTCGCAGCAACTTATGGATATGGAGCACGAGTATGGAGCGCACAACTATCACCCGCTCGAAGTGGTTATTTCCAAAGCGGAAGGGATATGGGTCGAGGACCCCGAGGGAAAACGCTACATGGACATGCTTTCCGCCTATTCGGCCGTCAACCAGGGTCACAGGCACCCGCGCATCGTCAAGGCTCTCAAGGACCAGGCCGACATCCTTACGCTCACATCCAGGGCGTTTTTCAACGACCGCTGGCCCCTTTTCGCCAAAAAGCTTTCCGGGGTTACGGGCAAGGAAATGATAATGCCCATGAATACAGGCGCCGAAGCTGTAGAGGTCGCCATCAAAAACATGCGCAAGTGGGGCTACAAGGTCAAGGGAGTAGAGCAGGACAAGGCCGAGATAATCGTTTTTGAGGAAAATTTCCACGGCCGCACAGTGACCATCATATCGTTCTCCGTTGATCCCATCGCCCACGACAACTACGGTCCCTACACGCCCGGTTTCACCGTTGTTCCCTACGACGATCTCGAATCCGTAAAGAAGGCCGTCAACAAAAATACAGTCGGCATTCTGGTGGAGCCCATCCAGGGCGAGGCCGGAGTGGCTGTCCCCGCCGACGGATTCCTCAGGGGACTTGAGTCTATAGCCCGGGAAAACAACCTGCTTCTGGCTGTCGACGAAGTACAGACAGGCTTCTGCCGCACGGGCAAAACGTTTGCTTTTCAGCATGAGGGGATAAACCCCGACATCATCATCATGGGCAAGGCTCTGGGCGGCGGAATCATGCCGGTTTCGGCCATCGCCGCCGACAAGGATATTCTGGGTGTTTTCGAGCCCGGCAGCCATGGTTCCACCTTCGGGGGCAACCCGCTTTCTTGCGCCGTAGCTTCGGCCTCTATAGATGTGCTTATAGAGGAAAACCTTGCCGAACGAGCCCGGGAGCTTGGCGAGTACTTCATGGAAGGTCTCAGGGTCATCAATTCGCCCAGGGTCAAACAGGTTCGGGGCAAGGGGCTTCTCATAGGCGTGGTGCTCAATGAATCGGCCGGTAAGGCCCGTATCTACACCACGGCCCTCAAGGAGAAAGGCCTGCTCTGCAAGGAGACCCACGACTGGATCATCCGTTTTGCTCCGCCTCTCGTCATTACAAAAGAAGAGATAGACAAGGCGCTGGAGATCGTCCGCGAAGTACTGGGCTAGGCATCGCTGATCCAGTGATCGAATAAAAAGAGGGAATCCACTCGACGAGCGGGTTCCCTCTCTTTTGTATCCGTGTAGAAATTTCAGGCTGTTACAGGCCTGGAGCTACTGGCATTTCACGCTGAAATTGGCCCGTTCGGATGCTGCGGAGACGGGTTGCATAATGACGATGCGTTCCCATCCCCTGATGTTTTTCCCCAGAGTCCACGTGTCTCTTACCCTGCGTTTTCCGGCCGATTCAAATACGAGCGTATGAACGGGAGTTATACTGTTGTCGCTTCGTTCGAAACGGTATTTTACCTGGCAGGGTCCGGAAGCTGTTATTTCGCCTTCAAAATTTACGGTAACAGGACAGTTGCCCGCATATTGCATGGGTTTTGCATTCAGAGTTGCGGTGAGAGAGACCTGTTCAAGGTTCAGGACCGGTTTTGTGAGGGTAGGCTGAAATCTGCCCTCCACCACAAGTGTCGGCCGCTTGTCGGGAGTGTTTTCGCTGCTCTCGAAAATGCAGGGGGCTGATCCGGACCCCGACAGCCTGATGCCCCAGTTCTGCGAAGCAGGGTGGGATACCCACCATTTCACCATGTCCGTAATGTCTATATTGTCGACGTTACGGGAATCTCTGGGGATATTCAATGTCTGGTAGGGGGGATACGTGTTCCATGTAAGGTCGTTTTCTCCCCATGGGGATGAGCTGCCCATGACCTGAACGTTATTACCGGTTCCCTGCACCTGTGTTACAGCGATAGTATGACATCTGACAGGCCGCTGGTGCAGCACCAGCCGGGCTTTGGTGATTACGTAGTCCTTGGAAAATGTTCCCAGGTCAAAACGGAGAAAAGCCATTTTTATTTCACCCGTTTTGTTCTGGATCCAGAGTTGATCGGCGTTCCCGTAGGTAGAGTTGGGCGCGGCCTCGTTGATGTAGGTGTCGGCCGCCGGATAAAAAGTCCAGGTTTTTGTCGCCGCTGTATGCGCGGGGGTCTTGACTGACGTGGCGGCCAGAGTCGGCGTCGACAGGGCCCCGGCAAACAGTATCGCCGCCAGGACAGGGCAGAAGAGTGTAGTTAATTTTTTTGCCAAACTCATTTTTTCACCTCTTCCTTTTAAAACGATTATGTTGCAGTAACCGACCGCATTGTACAACAAACCCTGTAGCGGTCAACGTGTACTCTTGTCCAACATGGTATGAGTCTGAACGGGGTTTCGATATTCAACGAGGAA
>CAZBLL010000207.1:0-3456 GCA_964492625.1 uncultured Synergistaceae bacterium | reverse complement strand
GTTCTATATCACCCATCGCTGGCTGGGCGGACTGCTCACCAATTTCTCCACAATACGCAAGCGCGTAAGCAGAATGGTTGAACTCCAGGCCCTTGAAGAAGGTAAGGGCGCGGAGAACTGGACCAAAAAAGAGCTTGCAGGGTTTTCCAAGGAGAAGGCCAAGCTTGAGAAATATCTGCTCGGCATCAAGGACATGAAGGCAATTCCGGACGCCCTGGTCATTGTTGACCCCCGACGGGAAAATATCGCCGTGCTTGAAGGCCGCAAGCTTGGAATACCCATAGTAGCCATCGTCGATACCAACTGTGACCCCGACCTTATCGATTTCCCCATCCCGGGAAACGATGACGCCATCAGGGCCATCAAGCTGATCATAGGCCTCATGGCTGACGCCGTAGTAGAGGGCAAACAGGGTAAGGATGGAGCAACCGAACCCCAGGCAACGCAGGATGAAAGCGACGAAAACGAAAACGCCGATGAGTCAAGGAAAAAGGTCGATGAGATCCAGGAAAACCTTGGCACCGTAGGCGAAAAGATCGTTGAGAAGGAACTTGAAGACCGGAAAGGCTGGAAGGAGGAGTAACCACACATGGCTGTAGACATGGATGCTGTAAAGGAACTCAGATACCGTTCGGGCGCAGGTGTGCTCGATTGCAAGAAGGCCCTGGGGGAATGTGGCGGCGACGTTGAAAAAGCCGTTGATTTTCTTAGAGAAAAAGGTCTGGCCAAGGCCGCCAAAAAGGCCGGCAGAGAAGCCTCCGAAGGGAAGATTTTCAGTTACATCCACACCAACGGAAAAATCGGCACTCTGGTCGAGCTGAACTGCGAAACGGATTTTGTGGCGCGCACCGAAGAATTCCAAACACTTGGGCAGGAACTTGCCATGCACATAGCAGCGGCCGCGCCTTCGTACCTGAGCTCCGAGGAAGTGCCCCAGGAAGACCTGGACAGGGAAAAGGAGATATTCCGGCAGCAGGCTCTCGACGAAGGCAAGCCGGAGAACATCGTCGATAAGATCGCCGAAGGCAGGATAGCCAAGTTCTACGAGGAGAACTGCCTTCTTGAGCAGAAATACATTCGGGATACGGAAAAAAAGATAAAGGATCTTCTTATTGAAAACATTGCGGTAATGGGCGAGAACATGGGAATAAAACGGTTCGCCCGGTTTTCGATAGGCAGTTAGTCGACCAGAGGGAGGGCGGATATCCGCCCTCCCTTTTTTACAGGGAGGTGTTGTCGTGCATCGGCGGGTACTCATTAAACTGTCCGGCGAGGTGCTTGCCGGAGGGAATCAGTTCGGGTTGGATATGCAAGCTATTTCCGACATGTGCGTGGAAATTGCCTCAGTCTCCCAAAGCGGGGTGCAGGTCGCCATGGTAGTCGGCGGCGGGAATATTTTCCGGGGGGCGCAGACGGAGGATCTAGACAGGACTCAGGGCGACTATATGGGAATGCTCGCCACAGTCATCAATTCTCTGGCCCTTCAGAGCACTCTGGAACGAATGGGGATACCCACAAGAGTCCAGACCGCGATACAGATGCAGGCTGTAGCGGAGCCCTTCATTCGTCGCAAGGCCTTGCGGCACCTCGAAAAAGGCAGGATCGTAATTTTCGCTGCGGGCACCGGATCGCCCTATTTCTCCACCGATACGGCGGCTGCGCTGCGTGCGGCGGAAATGGGTGCAGATTGCCTGTTGAAGGCAACAAAGGTCGATGGTATATATGATAGTGACCCGGTTACCAATCCGGATGCCAGGCTTCTGCGGCGGATAACCTATATGGAGGCGCTGCAGAAACAGCTGAAGGTTATGGACGCCGCCGCCTTTTCTCTTTGCATGGAAAACAGGATACCCATTCTTGTCGCGAATATTCTTCGCAAAGGGACCTTGAAGGATATGCTAGTCAACGACAAAGATATGGGGACTCTGGTCTATTTCGAAAAGGAGTGACGCAGATGCCCGAGCAGGAACTGAAGGAAATGAAGGGAAAGATGGACAAGGCACTGGAGCACCTCAAGAAGGAATTTCAGGGTGTAAGAACCGGCAGGGCCCATACGGCTCTCGTAGACGACATCAAAGCCGATTATTACGGCGCGCCCACGCCTCTTTCTCAGATGGCCTCGATTACGATCCCCGACGCCAGGCAGATTATGATAACCCCCTGGGACAAGACGGCCATCAAGGGCATTGAAAAGGCGATACAGGCGTCTACCCTGGGTATCAATCCCACGGTGGACGGCGAAAATGTGCGTCTCAACCTGCCGGAACTTACGGGAGAGCGAAGGATAGAGCTGGTCAAGGTTGTAAAGAACCTTGCCGAAGAGGCGCGTGTAGCCATAAGGAACCTCCGTCGTGATTCGAACGAGATATACAAAAAAAAGGAAAAAAACGGCGATATCAGCGAAGACCAGATGCACGACTTTCTTGAGGATATCCAGAAGCATACTGATGATTACATCACCAGAGTCGACGAAATATACGCCGAAAAGGAAAAAGAGATACTCGAAGAATAACTGTTTTTTTGAAAACCGGACATTCAAAAGCGCGCCTTTTCAGGCGCGCTTTTTTGTTGGATGTAAACCGCGCAAGACCTACGGTTCATATTTAATCTTAGAATTATGGTCTTTTGCATATCGATGAGACTATAATCGTTTTTGTGCGCAATAAAGAATCCAGGACAGGGGGATTTATAGTGAGCAGGCGTGTCGTGGTGGCTCTTGGAGGAAACGCAATTCTGCAACCCGGTCAGAAGGGCTCGGCAAACGAACAGATGGAGAACGTAAACGCCACGGCCGCACAGATCGTGGAGATGATCAAGTCTGGGTACGAAGTGCTGGTAAGCCACGGTAATGGACCCCAGGTCGGGGCTATTCTTATACAGAATGAATTAGGTTCCTCCCAGGTGCCCGCCATGCCCATGGATATATGCGGCGCCGAGAGCCAGGGTCTTATAGGCTATATGCTCTGTCAGGCGCTGGAAAACGAACTCGAGCAGGAGTCCGTAGATGGCCGCAGGCCCGTATGTGTCGTGACCCGCGTTCAGGTTGACGAATGCGACAGTGCTTTCGTTAACCCTACGAAGCCTGTGGGACCTTTCTATACCGAAGAGATCGCCGCAAGGCGGATGGCCGAAAACAGCGAAACGTGGATAAACGACGCGGGAAGAGGCTGGCGCAGGGTGGTGCCGTCTCCCGATCCCAGGGCTATCGTTGAGCGCGACGCTATCCGCGATCTTGTTAAAAAGGGTTATACGGTGATCGCTTCGGGAGGAGGAGGCATTCCCGTTGTCAGAAATACAAATGGCTCCTGTTACGGGGTAGAAGCGGTCATCGACAAGGACCTTGCGTCCGAGCGTTTGGCCGCCGACGCCGACGCCGACATACTGATGATACTGACTGATGTTTCCGGGGTGGCTCTGAGGTACGGAACGCCGGACCAGCAAAAGATAGGGACAGTA
>CAZBLL010000206.1:0-3484 GCA_964492625.1 uncultured Synergistaceae bacterium | reverse complement strand
GCGCCAGCGACGACGCCCTGGCGCGGAGCAGGGTTGCGGAGGCGGAGATCATATCCAAAGTGGGTATGCTTTCCGCTTTTCCCTCCAGATACAGCCTCAATGTGGCTTCAAACGCGGCCAGTGTCATTTTGTCGACCCTGAGCGCTCTCAGGAACGGATAGGTCCGCAGTTTGTCCACAAGCTGTTTTCTTCCGACAACACACCCAATTTGCGGTCCTCCCAGCAATTTGTCTCCCGAGAATGTCACTATGTCCACCCCGGAAAGAACGCATTGCTTTACGGTAGGTTCTCCCGGAAGACCGGCGGCTTCAAGATCGTGCAACACGCCGCTGCCCAGGTCTTCCATGAATATGAGGTCTTTCTCCCTCGCAAGGTCGGCTATTTCTCTTCGTTCTGGCATTGAATGGAAACCGGTAACCCTGTAATTGGATGGATGCACCTTTAACAGTAACGCGGTTTCCTCGCTGATAGCCCCGCGGTAATCCTTTAGATGTGTCCTGTTGGTGGTTCCGACTTCCACCATTTGGGCGCCGGAAAAGGACATTATGTCGGGGATCCTGAAAGACCCCCCTATCTCGACCAGTTCCCCGCGGGAAACGATCGCTTGCCGCCCCCTGGCCAGAGCCGCAAGGCACAGCAGCACTGCTCCGGCGTTGTTGTTGACAACTACGCCTGCGTCCGCTCCGCTCACCTGACAAAGCAGCCATTCGATATGGGCGTTCCGTTGACCGCGCGCGCCGTCGCTGAGATCGTACTCCAGATTGCTGTAACGGCCGGCCACCTCCATTACCGCTTCCAGCGCCTCGTCCGCAAGACGGGACCTGCCCAGATTGGTATGGACAACTACTCCGGTGGCGTTGACTACACGTTTAAGGCTGCGGTCCAACAGTTTTTCAAGCCGCGATCGTGCGATCCGCGCGATTTGCTCGACATCGACTTCCTGCACATCGCCTTCGCGAAGGGATTGTCTGGTTTCTCCTATAACGTCGGCAAAGGCCGATTTTACGGCTTCTCTGCCCAGTCGTTTTTCTATGGGAGACACCCATTCAAGAAGCAGCAGTTCGTCCATGGACGGCAGTGCGCGAAGCAATATGCCTATTTCTTCCTTCATAACGCCACCTTCTCCCTTTTTGAACCCTGGTCGCCGACTTCATCCGCCCCTGGCCGGCATGCCGGATAGCGGCTCTATCTCTGTTATAATAGTTCGCATCACTAAAAGAAGGTGGTGCGTTCCCCTGAAGATAGTAGACGCCCGCGGAAAACCCTGCCCCAAACCCGTGATGATGGCAAAGCAGATCATAGAGTCGGGTTCCACTTTTTTTGAAATGCTCGTCGACAACGATACATCGGCTTCCAATGTCAGAAGATTCCTTGAAAGCCGGGATTTTGTCGTTACAGTAGCCGAATCGGCCGAAGGAATCAAACTTGTAGGCTCCAGGCCTTTGGGCATGAACGAAATTAAAACGCTTACCGACACCGGCCGGACCGACGGTTCCAGGGAGGACATTGCCGTTGTTATCATCTCGCCAACCATTGGAGGCCCGGACCCCGTTCTGGGCGAGGTTCTAATGAAAGGGTTCCTGGGAACCCTGGCGGAAAGAGAACAGCCTCCGGCCGTGGTGGCCCTTATGAACGGGGCCGTCAAACTGACCCTGGCCGATTCCTCGGCCTCCGATCACCTTAAGATACTGGAAGACAAGGGAACCAGGGTGCTGGTGTGCGGTACCTGTACAAAACATTTCGGGATCACGGAACAGGTCTCGACGGGAATCGTTTCGAACATGTTCGAAATAACCGAAGCCGTTACGGGAACCTCCAAACGCCTGACACTGGGTTGACACTGTCAGGCAAGCAGTCTTTCCCATATGGAGTTCGCCACCCTCATGCCGGCGTCATTAAGGCATATTCTTCCCGGCGGACGGTTAAAGTATTTTTGGGGAAGTTCAGACAGAATTCCCTGTATTTCCGCCCAGGCCCTGTGGCCATGCCTTAAGATAAAAGAATCAGACGCGAGGCCCCAGCGTGTCCTGAGAGCAATTATGGCTTCTTCCCTGGCCCTTTCATCGAGGGAAAGCGTTTCGGTCCAGTCAACCGGCGACAGGCCGTTTTTTAGCGCGTCCCGGTACGAATCGAGAGTGGCGTGGTTTCTGTAGCGCGACCCGTGAGCATATCCCCACGCGGAAGGTCCCAAACCCACAACACTCCGGTTACGCCAATATCCAGCGTTATGAACGCACCATTTTCCGTTTTTGGCCCAGCTCGCTATTTCGTACTGGGTGAACCCCTTGCGCGCCAGATAATACTGCGCCCACCTATAGAAGGGGTAACCCTCTATCGACGGATGACTCTCTTTCCCCCAGGCTGATCCCGGTTCGAACGAAAGCTGGTAAAGCGAAAGGTGATCCACCCGCATACCCGCCGCCCTGTGAAGCGTCGACATCCAGGTTCTCATCGTCTGACCGGGCAATCCGAACATGAGGTCGGCCGATACCTGAAAACCCTGTTCAAGCGACATTTCCAGCGCCTGTTCGGCTTCTGTCGCCGTGTGGGGCCTGTTCAGCACGGCAAGATCGGCGTCATCCAGGCTTTGAACTCCGATGCTGATCCTGGTGAAGCCCGTTTCTTTCCATAAATCGAGATGTTCCCGCTTCAGCGACTCGGGATTGGCTTCTACCGTCTGCTCAACCGCGCAAGACAGGTCGAAGGCCGTATCGAGACACTCCCGGACTTCTTTCCACTGCGCGGGCGTCAGCAGCGACGGGGTCCCCCCTCCGACATAGAGCGTAACGCACGGAACGCGGCGTCCACAGGTCTTTAGCCGCCACCCGCATTCCCTGCGGAGAGACTCGATGTAGGTCGCTATTTCTCCGGCGGCTGGCGTCTTGCTGTAGAAGGCGCAATATGGGCATTTTCGTATGCAGAAGGGCACATGCAAGTACAGCGATACGGGGCCACGGGCAATCAGCTTTCATCCTCCTCGCCAGTTTTGAGAAAGGCCATGAAGGCCTCCTGCGGCACCGAGACCCTTCCTATCTGTTTCATTTTTTTCTTGCCTTCCTTCTGCTTTTCAAGCAGTTTGCGTTTTCGGGAGATGTCGCCGCCGTAACATTTTGCCAGAACATCTTTTCTGAGCGGTTTGACGTTAAGCCTCACTATGACCCTTTTTCCAACGGCGGCCTGCAGGGGGACTTCGAAAAGCTGCCTGGGGATAAGTTCCTTGAGCTTGCGCACCGCCGCCTGCCCCCTGTGATAGGCTTCGTCATCGTGACATACGAAGGAAAAGGCGTCGACAGTGTCGCCGGCGATGAGAACATCCACCTTGACCAGTTCGGATGGGTGGAATCCGGAGTGTTCGTAATCGAGCGAAGCGTACCCTCTTGTTACCGATTTGAGTTTGTCGTGAAAATCCATAATGAACTCCGCCAGGGGTATTTCGTACACGAGGCGAACCCTTTCGGGCGTAATGTAGTCCATGCTGACGTAG
>CAZBLL010000205.1:0-3492 GCA_964492625.1 uncultured Synergistaceae bacterium | reverse complement strand
CTGGACCAGGCGCCTCCCGAGGGTCTTGATCCAAAGGAACTGACGGCCTATATCGACGCCGCAAGCTCCAAGCGCGAAAACGTGGAACTGAAACTCTCGCAAACGGCCGTTTTGCTTGAGAAGGCCCGGCTTTCTCACGACCTGATGAAGGCCGAACTCGACAAGCGCATGCCCCCGCAAACCGACAGGGTGCTCCATGTACGTATAGCTCTTTCGGGCAAGGGCGCCTGCCTGCTTTCGGGCTGGTCGAACGACGCCCGCTGGAGGCCACGCTACCGTATGGACCTTGACAGCTCCAGCGGAGCGATAGACGCGCTGCTGAGGCCCGAAGTGATACAGAAAACCGGGGTAACGTGGAAAGGCGATATACGGCTGCATACAGTGCGCCCCAAAGATTCTCTCACTGCGCCCGACCCGGATCCGCTGGTAGTCGATTTCAGGCGCGAAGCATCCTATGCAAAATCGGACGCACGCACGCTGATGATGGAAATGGAAGAAGGTGCAATGCCGGTTCCCGCCGCAGGCAACGCACCCGTCATGGAGGAAGGGCTCTCGGACGTAATACTGAAAGCCGGAGGAACCGTTCCCGGGTTCGGAGAACCGGTCCGTCTGGACGTCGGAACGTTCTCGCTGGAATCAGCGGTATCGCTGTTATGCGTACCAGAATGGTCTCCCGAGGCATGGACAGTGGCAACGGTGGAACGACTGGACCGCGCCGTTCTGGCCGGAGAATGTGATCTGTTCATCGACGGCGACGATTCCGGTTCCACCTGGATAGAAAACCGGAGCGCGGGCCAGGACATGGTGATACCCTTCGGCAGAACTCCGCTGGTAACAGCCTCGCGGGAAGAGATGATCCCGAAGGAAGGCAGCAGCTGGATAGGCAAGGGACGCATGCAGCGCGGTTACGTCATAAAGGTAACCAACGGACTGCCGCGTGAGACGGAAGTAAAGGTCATCGACCGGCTGCCGGTCCCGGCTCAGGAATCCATTACCGTGGGAAAAACCGAACTAAAGCCGGAACCGGCCAAACAGGGCGACGACGGCATACTGACATGGAATTTCAAACTGCCGGCAGGCGGCTCGGAAGAAATTTCAGTCTCCTACCAGGTGACATGGCCCGGCAGCGAGGAGATAGTGTTCAGATAGATTCAAAAGACCGATGGCGGACATCGGATGGCGGAATAGCGCCTGTCATTTCGGGCTGTTTTTGTGACGAAGCGCCCCGAGCGAATCGGCAGGGTGGAAATCTCGTCGTTGGGAGCCTCATCAGAAGCAAGACGTGAGAGAAAAGACAGGGTTAAAACGCGAGATTCCTCGCGCCCTACGCTCGGAATGACAAGCTTTTACGGCTTACTGTTCATGAGTGATCTCTCACGGGTTTTTCGGCCATCCGCCATCGGCTATCTGTAATCGAGTTTTTCAAGGAGTGACCCTATGGAATCGCAATCTGTAAACAACACCACACAGGACTACATGGAGCGGTTGAGGAAACGCGGCTTCAGGTTGACCAACCAGCGGCGCATAATAATTGAAACGCTGCTGGAAAACCTGGGCGAGCACCTCAACGCCCGCGAACTGCTTGAAAGCGTCCAGGAAAAGGACCCTTCTCTGGGCATCGCCACGGTCTACCGCACCATAGAACTGCTCAACAATCTGGGCCTGCTCAACATGATAAATCTCGACGAAGGATTCAGCCGCTTCGAGGTACCCGACGAACAGATGCATTTCCATATCTACTGCCGCTCATGCGGCAAGGTCGTTCACCTGGGCAACGAGGAAGAAAAGGCGGCGATTGTCCACCAGTGGTTCAGTGAACAGGCTTTTGAAATGCTGCCACAGACATTTGAAATGGCGGGTATCTGCAGAGACTGCCAGCAAAAGGGCGTTCTGGAACCACCTGCGGCAAGCGGAGGAAGAGGCCCCGGCAGGCGCTGCCGAAGGCGGGGTCGCTGAACTGCTGCTATAATAAAGGGCGATGCATCGAAATCATCAAGGGGATGTGATGTCTTATGTCAAGGAAACTGTTTGCCGTTCTTGTCGCCGCTTCACTGCTTGCGGCTTTTGCGGGCGTCGCCGGCGCGGATTATCTGAGCCCCAGGCTCGTGGGTGAATATCAGGGTACTTTCATCGGCGACGATTACGGCTCATTTCTTGTTACGGTGAACCCGGACGGGTCCGTTACCGGACACGCTCACTCGAACCTCACCTATCAGGACATGGAGGTTTCAGGAGCCTGCCAGATCGACGGAACCTGCGAGTTCACCACACATGAGGCCCCTCTGTACTTTAAGGGCAAGATCGACTTCATGAACAGGCTGATCGGCAAATGGGCCTATACGGACCATTCGGGCAAAGGGTCGTTCTTCGCCATCATTCAGCAGGAATAACACCTGACCCACACAGGTATCCGGGGCCCGGCGCAGGGCCCCTTTTGTTTGTCCATGCTTAAGGCGCCTGGAAAACGCAACAAACGGGGGGATATAAACTGACCGACCGGAACTCCGCCATGCGATATGATGCGTCGCTTCTTACGGAACACGACATCTACCTTTTCAGGGAAGGCTCCCACTGCCGCCTGTATCAGAAAATGGGCGCTCACCGCATAAGCGTGGACGGCCTGGATGGAGTGCAGTTCGCCGTAAAGTCCCCGGGCGCCTCGAGCGTTTCCGTTACAGGCGACCACAACGGTTGGAACCCGTCTGCAAACCCCCTTAAGGCTCGATGGGACGGCTCGGGAATATGGGAGGGTTTCATCCCTGGTCTGAAGGCTGGCGATCTCTACAAGTACAGGATCAACTCTCTTTCGGGATGCGAGCTGGAAAAGGGAGACCCTTTCGCCTTTCTGTGGGAAACGGCCCCGCGCACTGCTTCCGTGGTATGGAACAGCCGGCACTCCTGGAACGACGAAAAGTGGATGGAGCCCCGGGCGACAACAGACAGTCACAAGGGGCCTGTTTCCATCTACGAAGTGCACCTGGGTTCGTGGAAGCGCACGCCGGAAGGCATTCCACTTTCCTACCGCGACATGGCCCCTCTGCTGGCGGAATGGGTGCTGGAAAAGGGTTTTACGCACGTGGAACTGCTTCCTGTAATGGAACATCCTTTCTACGGATCGTGGGGCTACCAGACCCTGGGCTATTTCGCTCCTACAAGCCGTTTCGGCGCACCCGAGGATCTGATGTTCCTGGTAGACCATCTTCACGAAGCGGGCATAGGAGTGCTGCTCGACTGGGTCCCATCGCATTTTCCCGACGACCCCCATGGCCTCGCCCGTTTCGACGGAACCCACCTGTTTGAACATCAGGACCCTAAACAGGGCTTCCACCCCGACTGGAAAAGCTGTGTTTTCAACTACGGAAGGCACGAGGTTCGGTCGTTCCTTTTGAGCAGCGCCCATTTCTGGCTAGACAGATTCCACGCCGACGGGCTACGGGTAGACGCTGTGGCTTCCATGCTCTACCTGGACTATTCCCGAAAGGAAGGGGAATG
>CAZBLL010000204.1:0-3495 GCA_964492625.1 uncultured Synergistaceae bacterium | reverse complement strand
TTCCGCCCGGTCTTAATTCCCAGGGCAGGGAATGATCCTTCCCCAAAAAAAGGGGGATGGCCCCGTCGGGAGCTCCCCCCTTTTTTCGTCTTTGCGTCTTTGTTTGTTCTAATCCCCCGTGTTCGCCAGAAGCGATTCAAGCACTGCCTGGAGATTTGCTATCTCCTGTCCGTAACGCGCCCAGTCGCCCGAACGGGCCGCCTGCTGCGCGCTGTCGAAATGTCTTTTGGCCTGTCTCGCCAGGTCGGCGGATGAACCGGTAGCCGCAGGCGCGGTCGGCCCGGCCGGGGTTTCTATCCCGGATTCTACAGGGCGGGTCTTGATCTGGCTTTCTCCTACCAGTGATTCCAGCGCCCCGTCCAGCGTTTCGGCCCAGGCCACCTTTCCGCCCGTGGAGACGATGACACGTTTCAGTTCGGGCAGGTCGCTGTTTTCGGCCCGCAGGTAAAGGGGCTGGACGTATAGCAGCGAATTTCCTATGGGTATTACCAGCAGGTTGCCCCGGATCACGTCGGAACCCCGCTGACTCCAGAGCGATAGTTGAGCCGATATATTCGGGTTCTGGTCGATAAGAGCCTCCACCTGCGCGGGCCCGTATATGAGTTTCTGCTTGGGGAACTGGTAGACAAGTATTTCGCCGTAGTTGGGCGCGTCCGACCGTCCCGCCATCCAGGCGATCATGTTGTCCCTGCCCATCGGCATGAACGGAGCTATAAGCGCGAACTCCGCTTTTTCCTCGCCAGCCATGCGCATGATCACGTAATAGGCGTCGAGACTGCCCTGTTTGTTTTCCGTCGACAACTGCCATACGTCCTCCTTGTTGTAGAACGTATTGGGATCGCTCATATGGTAAGTGCTGTATATCTGACTCTGCGTCAGAAACAGTCCCTTTGGGTAGCGGCAGTGAGAGCAAAATTCGGGAGACGCCTCAGAGAGAGGAGTAAACAGTCCCGGGAAAATCTTCGACCAGGTCTGTATCATCGGGTCGTCCGGGTCCGCGATGTAAAAATGCAGCGAGCCGTCGTAGGCGTCTACGGCGATCTTGACGCTGTTGCGGATGTAGTTGACGCGGTTTTGGTTAGTCCCCGTAACGGGTTCCGAATAGGGATAGTTGCCGGTTACGGTATAGGCGTCCTGTATCCATACCAGGCGACCCCCGATTACGGTGAGATACGGGTCGGTGTCAAACAGCAGAAAGGGCGCCACCTTATTCAGGCGTTCCCGTACGTTACGGAAGAACATTATGCGGCTCTCGGGCGAAATGGCGTCGGTGAACAGTATCTGGGAATCACGGAACCTGAGGGCGAAAAGCAGCCTTCGCCACAGAGACCCCACAGAGACCCCACCGGACCCGTTGTAGGTGCTTCGCACGTTGGAGTCGCCCATAGGATAGTCGAATTCCTTGATGCTTGTCTTCACCAGAACGTATGGCGTCCGTTTTTCACCGTAGTATATCTGGGGTTTGTCTATGGTCAGCGGAACGTCGATACTGGGCGGAAGATCTTTTACGTACAGAACCGGTTTTCCGCTCTCATCCACATCGTTGACGGAGTTCATTACGATCCCGTAGCCGTGGGTAAACTCAAGGTGCATGTTGACCCAGGTGGGGTTCTGCAACTGTTCCAGGTCCAGCTCCCTGGCCGACAGCATAACCTGCGTGTATGAACCGTCGAAGTTGTACCGGTCTATGTCAACGTCCTCGAAATCGTAGTACGAACGTATCTCCTGCAGCTGCTTATAGGCCCTCAGCAGCGGTCGGTAGTCCCAGAGCCTCAGGTTTCTCATTGTCTCCGGGTCTTTGTCGAGGTCTTCCCTTGTGACGTAGTCGTCGGGTGTAAAGTCCACTATCTTGAGGTCGTCGAGCCCGTAGGCCCTGAGAGTATTGTCGATATTGTACTGGATATACATTTCTTCCTTCTGGAATTCGTTTGGTTCCACGCTGTATTTCTGTACTATGCCTGGATACAGGCCCCGCAGAATGACATTGGCCGCAATCAAAAGCACTACCGCGCCAATGGCAAGGCGCCATGTCCTGCGGAATATGTTTACCAGCAAAAGAACACCGACGATGCCCGCCAGGGCAAGCATGACGTTGAGGCCCAGCAGTTTTGCGTGAATGTCGGTGTAGCCCGCGCCGAAGACCACGCCCTGTTCCGAAAACAGAAGGTTGAAACGTTCCAGCCAGATATTGAGCCCCCATGTAAAGACCGCCAGGGCGCCCAGCACCGAAAGGTGACCCCTTGCGTAGGAGGGGAACGAAAACCTGTTGGTTTCCCTGATAGTCGGAAGCAGGCCAAGCACATAAATGGCCGCCGAGCCTATGAGCGCGGTCGTCAGCACCCCCAGCAGCCACCCCTGGAGCAGTTGGAAGAATGGCAGGGAAAAAACATAGAAACCGATATCGTGGCCGAATATCGGGTCTGTGACGCCGAACTCGGAGCCGTTGAGATAGCTGAGGACCATGGCCCATTCGGACCGGACCCCCATGCCGTTCATCAGCGAAACAAGAGCCGCGACGCCCAGCAGAAGAAGCCAGGAGCGCTTCTTGTTAAGCGGGTTTTCCTCCTCGGGGTCAAGCTGGTTGGAAGCAACCTTCAGCGCCCTCAGCCAGTTGATGGACAGAATTACGAAGGCCGCCGCGCCCGCCGCCGCCAGCAGGAACCACTGTGGCAGCAACCGCGTCCAGAAAACACCTGTCAGGTCAAGCGCATCGAACCAGAGCAGGTCGGTGTAGAAGGTGGCGAAAGCGGGAAAAATAATGAAAAGAGCCAGCACCACACCGAAAAGCGCAAGCAGTTTCTTGTGAAGACGGAAGGAAGGAATTTTTCGGCGCCCTCCGTTGTCGCCTCCCCCGCCGAAAGGGGAATCGTGGAAAATATCTTTCATTGACATGGCGTATCGCCTCGCATCTTTACAAAGGATGATTTACTGTTAAAGAGTATCACGATGAACCGGTAAGGGCAAAACCAAAGAAAGAACGTTTCAGGCCCGGGAAAAAAAGAGGGAGCCGCGATCGCGGCTCCCTCCGTATCTTGCTGTGAAGCGGGTTCTGCTACTGGAGCAGGCCCTGCTCGACGAGAAAGTTCCTGGCGATGTCTTCCGGTTCTTCGCCGTCGTCGTAAAGCCCGTTAAGCGCCGACATGGTGGGAGCATCGATTTTTCCGCTCAGCTGTTCAAGTATGGGCAGAATGGCGGGATACTCCGCGAGCGTATCCATGTCGACCACATAGGCCGCGCTGTAGTCGGGGAAGAACGCCTTGTCGTCTTCCAGCAGCACCAGGTCAAGTTTCTTGATGCGCGAGTCGGTTGCGTAGGCGGCTATAACATCGACTTCGTCGCCGGCGATGGCTCTGTACATCATGGAGTACTGCATGGGCAGAACGTCTCCGAACTCGATGCCGTAGGCTTCGGACCAGCCGGGGTATGCGTCGGGGCGCGTGTCGAAGTTCTCGTCTCCGGCCAGCTTCCAGTCGGCGGCTACATCCTTGAGGTCGG
>CAZBLL010000203.1:0-3503 GCA_964492625.1 uncultured Synergistaceae bacterium | reverse complement strand
CGAAGGCGGACGCACCGTGGGCGCAGGCGTCGTCACCGAAATTCTGGACAAGTAGGGGCGACCACTAATGTCGGATGTTATAGGGCTTCAGTGCACGGAATGCAAAAGGCGCAATTACGTAACAACGGTGAACAAGAAAAAGATGCAAAAAAAACTGGAAAAGAGCAAGTTCTGCAAGTGGTGCAACAAGCACACCTTGCACAAGGAAACGAAGTAGTGTAGAATACCATCCGCGCGCAGGTCCGTGGCTCAATTGGCAGAGCACCGGACTCCAAATCCGGGGGTTGCAGGTTCAAGTCCTGCCGGGCCTGCCATTTTTTACGAGTAAGAGAACACAGGGGGCCGTGACTGCATGAAAATGTTTGGATTTATCCGCGAAGCGAGAGCAGAACTTAAAAGGGTCACCTGGCCGAGCCGTCAGCAGGTCTGGTACTCGACCCTGATCGTCATCGCGGTGACGCTTCTGGTCTCAGCGTACCTTGGACTTGTGGACGTTATCCTGACGGCCGTCTTCTCAAGGATCATCCAGTAATCGCTGCCGTAATCTCAGCGGTCGAAGATCGGACGACACAGAGGAGGACAGGGGGGCCGGACCGGCCCCCTTTTAACTGATGAACGACAAGAAAGAACGGCGCTGGTACATCGTACAAACCTACTCGGGATACGAAAACAGGGTAAAGGCTAACCTCGAACAGCGCATAGCCACAATGGGCATGGACGAGAAGATATTCCATGTACTGGTGCCTGTAGAGGAAAGGGTCACCGTCAAGGACGGAAAGACCAAGCGCACAAGGCGCAAGGTTTTTCCCAGCTATGTGCTTGTGGAGATGCTGCTTGACGACCAGTCCTGGTATGTCGTTCGTCATACACCCGGCGTAACGGGTTTCGTCGGCGCCGGCAATTTCCCTATACCTTTGACGGAACGGGAAGTAAGCGAGATCATGAGCAAAATAGGGCGCGACCAGGTCAAGCCCAAAGTGGAAATAGACCTCAGGCAGGGAGACGTCATCAGGGTCAAGGCAGGGCCTTTCGAGGGCCAGGTGGGACCAGTCGTCGAAGTGCTGGAGGAAAAGGGAAAGGTAAAGTTCTCCGTATCGGTCTTTGGCCGCGAGACCCTTGTAGAAGCCGATTACTCCGAACTGGAGAAACTGTAATATCGACGTTTATCGTTTGCGCCGCAGTTTAGGTGACCACAGGAGGGAAACAAGGTAATGGCGAAAAAAATCATTGCACAGATCAAATTGCAGCTTCCCGCCGGCAAGGCGACGCCCGCGCCGCCGGTCGGCCCGGCGCTCGGCCAGCACGGCGTCAACATCATGGAGTTCTGCAAACAGTTCAACGCCAAGACGTCCGACCAGCCAGGCATGATTATTCCAGCGGTTCTTACAGTGTACGCCGACAGGAGTTTCAGCTTTATCACAAAGACTCCGCCCGCAAGCATTCTGCTCAAAAAGGCCGCAGGCCTTGAAAGAGCCTCGGGTGAGCCCAACAAGGTAAAGGTCGGCAAGGTCACGCTGGACCAGGTAAGGGAAATCGCCGAGATCAAGAAGGAAGACCTCAATGCCAACGATGTTGAAGCAGCCATGGAGATGATCAAGGGCACCGCCAGATCCATGGGTATCGATGTAGCGGGTTAGCAATAATCTAGTGGGAGAGCCGCAGGCTCGCTTGTACCACGAGGAGGAAAATACTAATGCCGAAACGCAGCAAGAGATACCGCGAAATTCAGGGAAAAATCGACAGGGAAAAGCAGTATTCGCTGGCCGACGCCGTGGAAATGGCCAGGTCGAACGCATCGGCCAAGTTTGACGAAAGCCTTGAGATGCACGTCAAACTGGGTGTCGATCCGCGTCACGCCGACCAGCAGGTGCGCAGCACCATTGTGCTCCCCAACGGTACAGGCGTAACCAAAAAAGTAGTGGCCATAGCCGCAGGCGAAAAGATCAAGGAGGCCGAAGAGGCCGGAGCCGATATCGCCGGTGGTGAGGACCTTGTAAAACAGATCGAGGGCGGATGGCTCGATTTCGACGCCGTTATCACGACCCCCGATATGATGAAGTCCGTCGGCAAACTGGGCCGAGTCCTGGGACCCCGCGGCATGATGCCCAGCGCCAAGGCCGGAACGGTAACGTTCGATATCGCCGACGCCGTAAAGGAGATCAAGGCGGGCAAGGTGGAATACAGGGTCGACAAGTTCGGCATCATCCATAACGCCATAGGAAAAGCCAGCTTTTCCACCGAAGCTCTGGTACAGAACGCCAGAGCGCTTTTCGACGCTATAGTCAAGGCCAGACCGGCTGCCGTAAAGGGCCAGTATGTCCGGAGCCTTACCGTTACTTCCACCATGGGAGTGGGAGTCAAGGTGGATCCATCCGCGGCTCAAAAGGAACTGGTTGCGGAATAGACAACGAGGCGGGTGCAATATCCGCCAGAACAACTAAATAGAATAGAACCTGCGTTGAAAGACTGAAGAAAGCCGGGGCGCATATCATGCGCTTAAAACAACACCCCGCCGAGGTCGAGAGAATGGTCGCAGCTGCATGCGTATACGTCTCCCGGGCCCGGTGGGTCCGGGAGATTTTTATTGGGGGGAGGTGAATATATGCCTTCGGAATCCAGGATAGCCAAAGTTGCGGAACTGCGCGAAAAGATCAGCGGCAAGGAAGCCATCTTCATTTCCGAGTACCGGGGCCTTACGGTCAGCAAGATCACGGATCTCCGTTCCCGCATTCGTCAGGCGGGAGGCGAAATGCACGTAGCCAAGAACAAACTGATGAAAATAGCCCTGGAAAAGGAATCGTGCCCTGTCCCGCAGGACTTTATGGCTGGTCCCAACGCATTTACGGTAGTTACGGGAGACGCTGCAGCCGTAGCAAAGGTGTTCAAGGAATTTTCAAAGGAAAAGGGTAACGAAGCACTGGTAATGAAGGGCGCCATATTTGGAGAAGATATACTCGACGTGGCCCAGGTCCAGGCTCTGGCGGAACTGCCTACCAGGGAAGTCCTTCTGTCGCAGCTTGTCGGATCGCTTGCATCGCCGATGCGCGGATTCGTTACGGTGCTTTCCGGTCCCGCGAGAGGACTGGCTACATGTCTTTCCCAGATCAAAGACGACAAGGAAAAAGAAGCGGCGTAGCAGCGTTCTGGCGGCTTTTCGTCGCCTGACGGTAAAAACAGGAAATACCTTTAAATAAAACAATTCGAGGAGGAACACAAAAATGGCCGAAGCCAAGAAAGCCGCGGAAGCGGCGGAAGCAACCGAAGAAAAGAAGACCACTGCAAAGAAGACAGCAGCGAAGACTACAGCGAAGAAAAGCACCGCAAAAAAAGCCGCAGTAAGCAAGGAAGACCTGATCGAAGCCATCGAGCAGATGTCGGTACTGGAACTTTCCGAACTGGTCAAGGAACTTGAGAAGAAGTTCGGCGTATCCGCCTCCGCTCCCGCCATGGCCATGGCCATGATGTGCGTCATGCCCGGCGCCGGCGCACCCGCCCAAGAGGAG
>CAZBLL010000202.1:0-3507 GCA_964492625.1 uncultured Synergistaceae bacterium | reverse complement strand
GTCTTGACGCCCTCCAGGAAAAAGGGGTTCCATACGTGGCTGGCGTAAAAAACGCTTTTGGCCATTTCCATGGCCATGGACGCAGCCAGGGACCTGTTTCCCCCGGCCACCTTCAGCTCGGCCCCGAAGGCCGCGATATGTTCCTGTTTCCAGTCGGGGGAATCCTTGGGGACCACCACCGTGGCCTTTATTCCACAGGCGGCAGCGTAGGCGGCAACCGAGGCTCCGGCGTTTCCCGACGAATCAACCACTACCGCTCCGGCGCCCCGGCGTTTTGCTTCTCCCAGGACCATTACCGAACCGCGGTCCTTGAACGAACCCGTAGGCGCCATGAACTCCAGCTTGTAGTGCAGGTTCTTCTCACCTCCGGCCAGCATGGGCGTCCAGCCCTCGCCCAGGGAATGGTCCCAGTCCATTCCGGGCAGCATCCCCGTATATCGGCGAAGTCCGTGTTTCGACGTGTCGATATCCATAGCCTGCCAGTCGACCGAACTCTTCAGGGGAGCCCCGCATTCACACCGAAAGGCAAAGCCTTCGGTTTCGAACATCTTTCCGCAATCCGGGCAAAAAACGGAAAACATATTGATTCACCCCGTTTCCGAAAAAGGCGTAATATTAGGCTACTATACCATTTCATGGGCCATCTTTTGAAAAGGGCCATTTGACAACGCAACCAGACGGCGATATAAAGATTGCTGCAATGGGGGAGCCGGCTTTGCCGGCTGAGAGGAGACAACGTTCTCGACCCCTGGAACCTGATCCGGGTTATACCGGCGAAGGGAACTTGCGGGACGATATCAAAACATCACTACCGCGCAAGCCCTTCGGCCATTCAGCCGGAGGGCTTTTTGTTTCCAACCGATCCCGAAACAGGTTCCCGTTTCGCACAGGGAAAGGAGACGGGAAAAATGGAACAGAAGAAACTGCGCATACTTGTAGAGGGCGCCCTTGCGGCCGCCCTGACGCTGGGGCTGTCATACGTAAAGCTGTGGCACATGCCCCAGGGCGGCTCGGTAACGCTGGAAAACATCCCGTTAATAATCTTCGCGCTACGGTGGGGAGTAAAGGCCGGTTTCGGCGCGGGCGCCGTCGCCGGGCTGCTGCAGCTCATGCTGGGCGGCTACGTGGTACACCCCGCCCAGGCCCTGCTCGACTATCCGCTGGCCTTCGGCGCGCTCGGCGCCGCCGGGATGTTCAAAAAACCGCTTTGGTTGGGCCCCACGATAGGCTCGGCGCTGCGATTCGTCTGCCATCTGCTTTCGGGCGTTGTCTTTTTCGCCGCATTCGCCCCCGAGGGAACCAACGTATGGGTGTACTCCGCCGTCTACAACGGCGCCTTCATGCTGCCGAACCTGCTGCTTACCATCGTTGTCGTTTACATGCTCTGGCCTAAAATCAGGAATCTGTAGTTCAAGACCGGTAAGGAGTAGGGGTAAGGGTAAGTAAGGTGTCAGACCTAAAGGGTAAGTAAGGTGTCAGACCTACACTTTTGACATAACCGTGTTGCGCATGATGTACTTATCGAGGCAACTAGCTATTATGTCAAAAGTGTAGGTCTGACACCCTTCAGCACCCCATATCCTCCAATGCCTGGAGAAGGTAGTCCAGCTCCCTGGTGAAGGCCTCGAGTTCGTATTCGGCGCGGTCGTCTATTGTTTTGGGATAACCCGATTTCGCGTACTGCTGTACGTGGACTTTTTCGTGCTCCAGGGCGGCGTTGAACAGGTTCCTGCCTGCATCCTCCCCGTGGGCGTTCTCCCACTGCGTAAGCAGCTCCTCTATGGCGTCATAATTGCCGTCGACCTCGTTGCCGTTCGCATCGTACTCGATAAGGTTCACGTTCTCGCCGCCTACCTTTGCGTCTATGGTTATCTTTGTGATCTCGCCCTCTCCGCCGGGAAGCGAATACCACGGGCTGCACCACATAAGGCTTTTGGCTTTCGGTGGAGGATCGGACCCTGTGTGAGTTTCCTCCATAACACGCTCTTCAACCTGTTTCTGGTATTCGTTAAGCGCGTCGTCTTCATCGGTTCCGCACCGCTCAGCCACCGCCTGCCTCAACGAGAGGTCTGCGTATGCTTCGATAACCCTTTCGACAAACCTCACCCTTTTTCTGACCTCTTCGCAGTCCTTCTTTTCTTCGACCTGCGGTTTTTCCGGCGGTGAGTCGCCCAGGCTCCACTGCAGGGTATAGGTAACGTTTTTATCCGTCCCTCCCGAAGGCGATAGCGGCTCGTCGCCCGTAATATCACCCAGTTCGGACACGTTCATTTTAATTGTCGGCGGCTCCTTCCGCGCCTCCGCCGACCAGGTGCGGCTCCCCTCCATAACGCCAGAAGAGGGAAGCTTTATCATCAAACCCGCCGCAAAACCCGGAAGATCTTTTTCGGCGTCGCGGTAGGCGCACCTTTCTCCCGGTTTCGAAGTCTGCACCCTGCCCTGCGCTTTTTCATCCGAGCCCGGCCCCCCCACCGCGAATTCGTAGTAATCGGGCATGGCCATGGAATTCTGCTGCATCTGCGCCAGGAACTGTTTTTCCGTCTCGGACAGATCCTCCATAAAGGGCTGGGCCATAGAAGAGAAAAGGTTTATGGAAAGACGGGCGGAATCGGCAATATCCCCGCCTCCCGCGCCCTTGTATTCATGGACCAGGGGACAATCCTCGATATTTTGCATAAGCCGCTCCTCGAAAGAGCAGTTGCAAGACATGGACTCGGCCTTATAGCGCAAGACGGGCTTAAAGAACTGTCCCTTTTTCGAAACGGCAGGGGCCGCGGCTTCGTCCCGAACCATCACGCCCGTTACGAAAAAGGTGTATGTTCCCTCCGACCACCTGACCAGCGATGAATGGTCGGCGTCCGGCGGCAGCGTGTTCCAGGTTACGCTCCCGCTGATGCTCACGTAAAGGGTGTCCGGCTGCTCCGTACACGGGGCCGGAGCCGCCGACAGACAGACAATAGCCAATAAAAGGAACACCGCTGCGGTCAGCGGGACCCGTTTTTTAGTGATTCCGCGTATTCCCTTCGCCCTTTTGTCCAGTCGATCGCCTTTCATCGTCTGCTGCCTGCCCTTTCTTCTCCACAGCGGTGTCAGGCCTAAGCTCTGACATAACTGCCGGTTTTGTAGGTAATTCGATTATACTGTCTAATCGCACGGTGAGCATCGTAGTGAATAATTGGGTTATATCAACAGTACAGGCAGACCCCTGGGTGGCGCCCTGATGAGAACACTTTTCGACGTGGTGCGGATAGGACAAATGAATCTGCGGAACCGGCTGGTGCGCAGCTCTACATGGGAGAAAAAGGCCGACGCATCAGGCCGCATGACCTTAGAGCTTTACGGCGTCTACGAAAAACTGGCCGACGGCCATATCGGCCTTATTCTTACCGGTTACGCCTTTGTAATGCCCGATGAACAGCCCAATCCCCGTATGATGGGAATATACGAAGACAGCTTTATCGAAGAATACCGCCCTCTGACCGATATGGTCCACCAAAAAGGCGGCTC
>CAZBLL010000201.1:0-3526 GCA_964492625.1 uncultured Synergistaceae bacterium | reverse complement strand
TCTCGATGATCCGGGCCGTAACTTCCTGACCCTCCTGTAGTACATCCTGCGGTTTCTCGACACGTTTCCTGCTCAACTGTGAAACATGGATCAGGCCCTCGACGCCCTCTTCCAGCTCGACGAACGCACCGAAATCGGTAAGCCTTACGACCTTGACCTCGTAATCGCCTTTTACGTTGAAACGATCTTCGATTCCCTTCCACGGATCGTTCAACTGCTTGTAACCCAGGCTTATTCTGCTGTTCTCCGTATCAACCGAAAGGATCTGCACCTCTACCTGCTGCCCCTTGCGAAGCACTTCCCGCGGATGACGTATCCTCTGCCAGCTTACATCTCCTATATGAACAAGCCCCTCCACTCCGGGTTCAAGTTCCACAAACGCGCCGAAGTCGGTGAGGTTGGTAACCCTTCCCTCAACCATAGCACCCTCGGTCCATTTCTCGGAAACATTTTCCCACGGATCCGGCTGAGTCTGTTTTATGCTCAGGGAAACCCTGTTGTTCTCTTCATCGATGCCAATGACCTTTACCTGCACCTGGGCTCCCTTGTTGACTATATCTCTGGGCCGGGCGTTCCGACGCCAGGAAAGCTCGGTGTTGTGCACAAGCCCCTCAATCGGGCCAAGATTGACGAATGCCCCGAAGGATGTAATGGTGGTCACCTTGCCCTCCAGCACCTGGCCTTCAGCGGTGTTCTTGTAGAATTCCTCCCGCAGGGCTCCGAGTTCTTCTTCGAGGATGGTTCTGCGAGAGAGAACGACACGCCTTTTCCTGCGGTCTTTTTCAATGACCTTGGCGCTGAATGTGTCGTCTACGAGTCTGGACGGATTCACGCCCCGCCCTTCCTCGGCAAGATGCGAAATCGGAATAAAGCCTTCAATTCCGCAGCAATCCACTATCAGGCCGCCCTTGACCTTGCGAATGCCGCGGACGTCGATAACGTCGTTTGCCTTAAGTGTCTCCTCCAGTTCGTTCCAACGCTCGTCGAATTCCGCCCTCCAGCGGCTTACGACCAGCTGCGCTTCCTCACCCTGGCGAAGTGATACGACCTGGACTCTGACGTTGTCTCCAACCTGAGGAGTTTCCTTCTGCTCGACCAGAACCCTGTGAGACCACTCGTGACGGGGTAGGAATCCTTCGCATTTGAATCCCACGTCAACAAGCCATCCCTCGTCGCTCTGTTCGACCACGGAGCCCTCGACGACCTTGCCGCGTTTGACTTCCTCAAGGTCGTACTGCTCCATAATGCTTTCCATTGATTCCATAGTTTCCTGCGTTTCGGTTGATTCGGTCGCTTCTGTTGTTTCTTCCGTTTCTGTTGTTTCTGTTGTTTCTGTTGTTTCGTATTGATCCTGCTTATTCACATCCATCATTTTCCCTTCCGTCCTCCTTGACGCCCTGCGTTGGTAAAAGCATATGCTGCAATTGGTGGATAAGCCATTCAGGAGTGCTTGCCCCTGCGGCTATCCCTACCGTTTCCCTGTTTTCCAACCACCCCCGATCGATTTCAGAAGGTTGCTCTATCCACAAAACCGGAGCACCTGCGGCTCTGGCTATTTCCACGAGCTTGCCCGTGTTGGCGCTGTTCTTTCCCCCGATTACAATAATACCATCAAGCCGCCCGGCCATGTCCGCGACCGCCCTCTGCCTGGCCGCCGTGGCGCCGCATATTGTGTTGTAGACCCTCAGTTCCTCGACTTCGCCCGTCAGTCTGGCCGCCAGTCGTTCGAGGCTTTTTCGTTTCTGTGTCGTCTGGGAAACAACACCCACACGCAAAACTCCCGGTTCTATGACCGGCATTTCCCCCGGCCCCGCAACCGAAACCGGCCCTTCCACCGATTCCCTTATAGCCTGAACCTCCGGATGTCGTACATCACCGAGGATCACTACCGTGTATCCCTCACGTGAGAGTTTTCCGGCTCTGTCCTGAGCAGTTTCCACGAAAGGGCACGTACCGTCGATGACCCGTACGCCTCTCTGTTCAAGTTCAGGCACTGTTCGCCGCGGGGCTCCGTGCGCACGTATGAACGCAACCCCGCCGCCCGGAACATCCTCCGGGCCGTCTACCAGCACCAGCCCCATTTGCCGAAGCCTTTCAATTTCCTGGGGATTGTGTATGGGGCTTCCAATCCCGTGGACGACGCCCAGCTCCCGAAGGGCTTTTTCCAGTGTTTCCACGGCCCTTCGGACTCCGAAACAGAAACCAGTCGGTCGGGCGATTTCTACACGCTGTATCCGCCCGGCAGAAACCTTCTCCTCCACGATAGCATCACGTTCCTCATGTTGTCCTCTGTTTCCGGGTCCGAGCCATCATACCACAGACAGGGAACGAACTTCCGGAACCATGTCATCTGCCTTCGGCAGAAGGCCCTGGTGGAACGAATATCTCCCTCCGCCGCCTCTTCGAGGCTGCAGCGTCCACTGGCCCATTCCACCAATTCCCTGTAGCCAAAACCGCTGAGAGCAGGCATATCGGGGGCGCATCCCCTACACAGCAACGACTGAACCTCCTCGGGAAATCCTGAGGCAAACTGCTGTTTTACCCGTTTCTCTATAAGGTCATAAAGCCTTTCTCTTTTCATGAAAAGTCCAAAATACGCTGGCCTGAGACCCTCTTTATGCACTGACGGGCGAAAATAGGATCGGGGACGACCTGTAGCCTGGAATATTTCAAGAGCCCTTATCACCCTGTAACGGTCATGGGGATGGATATTCGAGCACGACACGGGATCCACTTTCTCCAGTTCAGCGTACAGAGCCCGGGGACCCTCTTCTTTCCATCTGGACTCCAGGATTTTACGCGTTGCGGGATCGGAAACGGAACCGTGATCAGGCATTCCGCAGAACAGGCTCTCATAATAATATGGAGTCCCCCCCACCAACAGAGCAACGGCGCCGCGCGCATGGATCTCCCGTATTCGGCATTTACATTCCCTGGTGAAATCGGCGACGGTGAAGGTTTCATCGGGATCGGAGATGTCGAGCATGTGGTGTGGTATCTCGGATCGTATTTCACTCGAGACCTTGTCCGCCCCCACGTCAAGTCCACGGTAAACCTGGCGCGAATCCACCGAGACGATCTCGGCCCCTATCGCCCTGGCCATAGCGATGCCTGTTCGTGTTTTTCCCACCGCCGTTGGCCCTATGATGCAAGGAATAACAGTTTCCATGGAATGATTCCTACCTTCCGAACTGGGTGTAAAGATTTTCTTTTGAAAAACATAGAAATGTTGGTCTTCCGTGGGGACACCGCGAAGGAGACGCGCATTGCATCAGGTCATCGAAAAGCCTTGCAGCCTCTACAGGATCAATATGATCTCCTATCTTGATTGCCTGACGGCACGCCGAAAGCGCCCGGGCGTTTTCCTCAGGACCGTCGCTTACAGCGCCGCCCTTGTCTGCAGTCACGCCTGCGGCGCGGCGCAGCAGCGCCACAGGAGATACGCCTGCGTAACGAATTTCAGACGGTATCTCCACAAGTGTAAACTGGCCTTTTGAAAAGCAGAAAACAAAGCCCATTGACTCTA
>CAZBLL010000200.1:0-3549 GCA_964492625.1 uncultured Synergistaceae bacterium | reverse complement strand
GTTACATGATCATAAACAGTCTTGGCGTATGGCTGGCCTATGTTGCCTGCGCTCATCAGAACAAATCGCTCAGCGGTCTGGCGTCAATGACTCTGGGCAATTTCTTCGGCAAGGTCTACACTGCAATACCCGTTTTGATAACGATACTTTTCATTCTTCCCAGGGTGTCTTCGGCCACGCACGAAATGGCCGTTCTGCCTCTGTTTGCAAATGTGCCTCTGTGGGCGAGCCTGGCGGTTTTCTTCCTCCTCAGTTTCTATATCGCCTGGACAAGGGCCACGGTCATAGACAAACTGGGTAAACTGCTGGCGCCGGCTCTTATTGTTTTCGTCGTCATACTGGCTGTAAAGGGTCTTGCGACGCCGCTTTCCACTCCAAACACACCCGGTGCGCCAATGGCTCTCAAGGAGGGCATGCTCAACGCCTACAACACCATGAACGCCATAGCCGCGCTTTTGTTCGGCGGCTGGGTTCTGCACGAACTCAACATGCGCAACGTAACGACCATAAAGGACAAGGACATGAACCTCAACGCCATCGGCTTCATGACGGCGGTGTTTCTGGGAATCACCTCCACGGTCCTTGTGTACCTCGGAGCGTCCTCCGGTGCGGCTTTCCCCGAGGCGAACATTGGAGCTCTTTCAACCGAAATAGCGCTTGGTCTGCTGGGTAACATGGGCCTTATCGCTTTTGCTGTCATAATGGCGCTTAGCTGTCTCAGCACGGCCGCCGCCATTACCTCAATGGCCGGCGACATGTTCCAGGAAATGACGGACGGCAAAATACCCTACAGGGCCACAGTCGTCTTCGCCACAGTCGCGGGCTTTAGTCTTGGCCTCGTTGGCCTTAGCAGGATAGTGAAATACACCGTACCGTGGCTGGTGCTGCTGTATCCTTCGATAGTGGTGCTTATCCTTACGGCCCTTTCCTACAAGTTCGACAGGATGAAATCGGCCGTCACGGTCGGCATGATCGCGGCGCTTGTTTTCGGCCTGGGCGATATGCTGGCTTTCTACGGCATGAAGACCAACCCCATTACCACATTCGCCTCATCGCTGCCTTTGGGGGAACAGGGAATAGGCTGGATGCTTCCCACCGCGGTAGCTATGGTGGCGGCCCATTTCCTCTTCAGAAGAAAGACGGTGTAGATACGGGTTTTACTGACGCCGCATCTTCATAGGAGACACCAAAGGGGCGCCTTCAGGGCGCCCCTTTTTCCAGGTGACCGCCGGACGGATGATACAATCCTGTGGGGAGGTGGTTCCATGAACTTCAAGGTTAAAAACGAAACGGAACTAACAACGGCGCGCATGGAAACACTTGTGGACGGGATTTTCGCCATAGCTATGACTGTCCTTGTTCTGGACCTCAAGGCGCCGCCGTCTCTGACGGACCTGACTTCAGCCCAGCTTGCATCCTATCTGGCGGCTCTGGGTGACGACTTCATCAATTACGTGGTCAGTTTTATACTCCTTGCGAACTTCTGGGTGGTGCATCACAAACAGTTCCATTACATACGGCGTACGGATATCCGCCACCTGTGGATCAACCTGGCGTTCGTAATGTTCGTGGGACTGGTTCCCTTTACGACATCTCTTATCAGCCGGGTGGCTGACCTGTGGATCGCGGATATCATTTTTCATCTCAATATTTTCATTCTCAGCCTGCTGGCGGCCCTGAACTGGTGGTACGCTACGTGGCATTTTCGCCTTGTGGATCCAAATATCGATGTCGCGAGGGTGGAGGACGGCGCCATGCGTTCCGCAGTCATGCCCGTGGTATGTTTGCTGGCGCTGGCGGTATCCCCACTGATCAAGGGCAACAGCAACTATGTCTATCTTATGGTGCCGTTCGCCATGCGATTGGCGCCCAGATTAAGGACGATTTTCTTCAGAAAACGCTGATTTTCCTTTTCCCCAACCCGATTCCGTAGATATTTCTTGTCAGAGCATCCTTCCGGGTGTAGGATTCTATGTCTGCGTGCTGGTTTTTTGCGCGCTGACTTGTAAACCCGGGAGATGCAAAACCATGCCTGAAGTAACAAAGATAAGAAACCTGGCGATAATTGCCCATATCGACCACGGCAAGACAACGCTGATCGACTCCATTTTTCGTGCGGCGCATGTTTTCAGGGAAAATGCCCGCGTAGAGGAGCGGGTCATGGACAACAACGAACTGGAGCGCGAACGCGGAATAACCATTCGCTCCAAACATTGCACTGTGACCTGGAATGGATACCTTATAAATCTTGTGGATACACCGGGGCACGCCGATTTTTCTGGAGAAGTAGAGCGCGTTCTATCGACTGTGGATTCGGTCCTGCTGCTTGTAGACGCCAACGAGGGCCCTATGCCACAGACCCGCTATGTTCTTAAGCAGGCCCTTAAAATGGGACTCAAGCCGCTGGTTTTCATCAACAAGGCCGACAGGCCCAACGCCGATCCGGAAGAAACCCTTAACGGAACTTTTGATCTTTTCATAGAACTTGGCGCTACGGATGAGCAGACGGATTTTCCCGTTGTGTACGGGTCCGGCCTTCAGGGCTGGGCTGTCGACGACATGCAGGATTCCAGAGACGGGGGCATGGAAGCCCTTTTCGAAATGATAGTAAAGCACGTTCCAGCGCCTGACGCCGACCCTGAGGGGCCTTTTCTTATGCAGGTTACGACGCTGGCATGGAACGAATACACCGGCCGAATCGGATGCGGCAAGGTGCTGCAGGGTTCCATAAACAGGGGAAGCGATTTTGCCAGAACGTCGACCCGCTGGGTGAACCCGGAAAAGCAGGAAGGCGAATGGGAGGTTTCCGGCCGCAATCCCGAAAAGGCGGCTGGGCTCTGGGTCACCAGGGGTCTCGATCGCGTTGAGGTAGATGAAGTATCGGCGGGCGATATCGTCTGGATTGCAGGGCCCAAAGAGATAAACATAGGCGACACTTTCAGTGACCCCGAACTGGAAAATGCCTCGATGCAACCGCTTTCCATAGAGGAGCCCACGGTTTCCATGTTCTTTCTGGTCAACAACGGGCCGTTCTCCGGCCAGGAGGGCCAGGCAATAACGTTGCGCCAGTTGAAGGCCCGCCTCGAAAGAGAGATGCAGAGCAACGTAGCCCTGCATATGGAAGACCTGGGACGCCCCGATGGAGTAAAGGTGTCGGGCAGGGGGGAGTTGCACCTGGCGATACTGGTGGAGGAAATGCGTCGCGAGGGGATGGAATTCTGTATCTCACGGCCGGAAGTTATTACCGAAACAATGAACGGAAAGATATACGAACCAATGGAAGAGGTAATAATCGACGTCCCTGATGAATATCAGGGAGTGGTCTTTGAAAAGGTCGCCCGTCGCAAGGGACGCAGCATCGGCATGCAGAACCTTCAGACCGGTCTCACGAGGCTGGATTTCCGTGTCCCCACAAGGGGAATGATAGGATACAGAGGAGAGTTCCTCACCGACACCAGGGGGCTGGGCATCATGTCTTCCAGTTTCAACGGCTACGGGCCGTGGGCCGGGGATATCAACCCCAGGAACCGGGGTTCGATGATCAGTCTT
>CAZBLL010000199.1:0-3605 GCA_964492625.1 uncultured Synergistaceae bacterium | reverse complement strand
CCAAGGCCAACGGTCTTACACAGGTCGTCAACTGCAACAAGGCCAACGTCATAAGGGCCACCGACGGCATGATGAAGGAACGCTTCCTCGCAATCGCCAAGGAATATCCCGACATCGAATCCCGCGAGGAAAACGCCGACGCCACCGCCATGTGGCTCATCAAGAACCCCCAGGACTACCAGGTCATAGTGGTGTCCAACGTTTTCGGCGACATACTCTCCGACGAAGCTTCCCAGCTGACGGGCGGGCTTGGTTTCTCTCCCAGCGGCAACATCGGTGAGAATGCAGCGCTCTTTGAACCCAGCCATGGCTCGGTGCCAAAATACGCCCATCAGTACAAGATCAATCCCTGCGGCCAGTTGATCACGGCGGCCATGATGCTTTACTACCTGGGTCTCGACGAAAAAGCCGCCGCTCTGGAGAAAGCCATCGGCGACGTGCTGGTCGAGGGCAAGGCTCTTACCTACGACATCTTCCGCGACAGGGGCGACAAGGACTGGGAAAGCAAAGCCGTCTCCACGCTGGATATGGCCAAAGCCGTAGCGGCCAAACTGAACCCCGACTTCAAGAAAAACGAAGCCGCAATCTGCGCCAAGGCAAAGGAAATGTGCGCCTGGGAACATCTGGTTTAAAAGCAGGAGACAGGAAACAGGAAACAGGAGACAGGAGACAGGAAGCAGGAGGCAGGGAGGCAGGAATCGCAACTTCAAAATCGAGATTCTTCGCCCGCGTAAAACGCGAACTCAGAATGACAAGCCTTTTCTGCCATCGGAAATCCGTCATCGGATTCTTGCTTTTTGCTGTCATTCCGAGGAGTGAAACGACGAGGTCGCAGACCCGCCTAGGGTGCGGAAATCTCGATGTTGACCTTGATTTTTGGGTACAATTCAAAATCGAGATTCTTCGCCCGCGTAAAACGCGAACTCAGAATGACAAGCCTTTTGGTTCACGGTTCACGATTCACGGTTCACGATTCACGAAAAAGCCAGGATGCATCAGACTATTTTCGATATCTCGGGAAACAGGAAAACAGGCTGGATTTTTGTCGTTTTTACCGACGCCTGTCTCCTGTTTCCTGTTTCCTGGTTTAATGGAGGTCATTCATATGCAAACTGTTCAGGCCGGGACTCTGGAATCAATGGATTGCCTGGTCACCCTAACGGAAGCCGAAAAGGGACGGGGCGTTTCCGTTTCCATGGAGGGTTCCAGCGTCACCCGTTTCGGCGACGCCATTCTCAAGGCAGTAAAGGAAACACTCAAAAAAATGGGCGCCAGGGACGTTTCCGCTTCTGTTCAGGACAACGGAGCCAGCGATCTGGTGCTACGGGCACGTGTAGAGGCCGCGGCGCTAAGGCTTAAGGCTGGTGGCGCACAATGAAACTGCGCAGAACAAAGCTGTATCTCCCCGGCAACAATCCCAACATGCTGCTCAGAGGACATCTTTTCAATCCCGACGGCGTAATTCTGGACCTCGAAGACGCCGTTTCCGTAAGCCAGAAGGACTCGGCCAGAGTCTTGGTGCAGCACGTCCTCCGCAGAGGCGACTTTGGAAACTGCGAGGTAACGGTAAGGATAAACGGCATGGACACCGACATGTGGCGCACCGACATCGAGGCCGTGGTTCCCTGCGGCATAGACGGCATCCGTATTCCCAAGGTGGAAGACCCCAAGGACATCGCCCTCATGGACGAAGCTTTGTCTGAAATAGAAAAAAAGGCGGGAATAGAACAAGGTAAAACACTTATTTTCTGCCTCCTCGAAACCGCTCTCGGTATCTGGAGGGCCTACGACATCGCCACTGCGTCCAGCCGTGTGGCGGCAATCTGCCCGGGGGGCGAAGATCTGCGAGCCGACCTCAAGACATCTCGCTCGGATACAAGTGAAGAACTCATAGGCCCCCGCCGGATGGTCGTTCTCGCAGCCCACGCCGCCCATGTCGACGCCCTCGACACCGTTTACGCGGCCATCAGCGACGACGACGGGCTCCGGCGGGAAACAGAATGGGTCAAACAGCTCGGGTTCCAGGGCAAGAGCGTAATCCACCCCAACCAGATACCCATTATCCACGATGTATTCACGCCTACCTCCACGGAGATCGAAAAGGCAAAAAGAATAGTGGACGCGGCCAGGGAAGCCGCGGAAAAAGGGCTGGGCGCCGTTCAGGTAGACGGTAAAATGGTCGACAAACCGGTCGTCAAAAGGGCCGAATACACCCTGCAGCGAGCGGGCCTCAAACAGGGAGGTGACGCGTAATGGCAATCAACGCCGCGGGACGCAACGTTCCCGATTCCATCCCCGGATACGGTGAAGTCAGGCATTTTAAGGGGTACGATAAACGCCCGCCCGAGGGCGTTAAATACGGAAAGGCCAACAGGGCTTCTTTCAATACGCGCACCGACAAGACTCTTCCCGACATCAAGTCGGCGATCAGGGCGTCCGGCCTCGAAAGCGGCATGGTGGTTTCGTTCCATCATCATCTCCGCAACGGCGACTACGTAGTCAACATGGTGCTCGACGCATGCGCCGAAATGGGAATAAAGGACCTTACTATCTTCCCCACAGCGCTTTTCGGAGTGCACAAGCATCTTACCAAACACATCGAAAGCGGTGTAATCAAACAGATACAGGGCTCCGTCAACGGCCCCATCGGGCGCCTGGCTTCCGAAGGCGGCATGCAGATGCCCGTAGTACTCCGAAGCCACGGCGGCAGACCTCGCGCCGCGGTAAGCGGCGACGTAAAAATAGACGTGGCCTTCATAGCGGCCCCGACCGCCGACAAATACGGCAACATCACCGGCGCCAGCGGCCAGTCGGCCTGCGGTTCACTTGGCTACGCCCATACCGACGCCGAGTTCGCCGAGTGCGTGGTGGCCGTTACCGACAATCTTCAGCCCTACCCCGTGGCCAACACGCAAATACGCCAGACGTGGGTCGATTATGTAGTAGCTATCGACAAAATTGGCGACCCGGCGGGCATCGTCAGCGGCACAACCCGCGTAACCCGCGACCCCATGAGGCTTCTGATCGCCCGTTACGCCGCGCACCTCATCGAGTCGAGCCCCTACTTCAGGGAAGGCATCTCTTTCCAGACCGGCGCAGGCGGGATATCCCTGGCGGCGGCCGCCTACGTGCGCGACGCCATGCGCGAACAGAACATCAAAGGCAGTTTCGGCCTTGGCGGTATCACCAGTTTCTTTGTCGACATGATGAAGGAAGGTCTTTTCGAAAGACTTCTGGACGTGCAGAGTTTCGACCTCGAAGCGGTCAAGTCCATTGGTGAAAACCCCAACCATGTGGAGATATCGGCCGACTGGTACGCCAACCCCTGGAACTCCGGATGCACCGTCAACATGCTGGACACCGTAGTACTTGGCGCCACCGAAGTCGACCGCAACTTCAACGTCAACGTCAACACGGAGGCCGACGGAGCGCTGCTGCACGGTATCGGAGGTCACCAGGACACGGCCAGCGGCGCGAAACTCACCATCATCACCACACCGCTTCTCAGGGGGCGCATCCCCTGCGCCGTAGACTCCGTCTACACCGTCACAACACCCGGTGAGGTCGTCGACGCAATAGTCACCGAGTTCGGCGTGGCAGTGAGT
>CAZBLL010000198.1:0-3612 GCA_964492625.1 uncultured Synergistaceae bacterium | reverse complement strand
GGGTCAGAAATAGAAAGCCATATGTGCGTTCTTGGATCCGTTATGGACCTGGGGGCCGACGGTTTCCACATCGCGCTGGTTTCGGACGCCTGCTCCAGCAGGAAACGGGAACACCATGAGGAAGCTCTAAGGGCCATAACTGGCGCGGGTGGACTTGTGGTTCCCACTGAAACCGTTGTGTACCAGTTGCTCCAAAGAGCCGGTACGGAGCAATTCAGGGCCATGCTGCCGTTTTTCAGGAACTGACCGCAGGAAGGGGAGTCTCTTACAATGCCTGTAGACAAAACAAAGGCGCTCGAACTTCACAGAAGAGCGAAGGGGAAAATCAAGATATATCCCTCGATCAACATACACAACGAGGAAGACCTGCGTATGGCCTATATTCCGGGAAGCGTACCCCCGGCTCTGGCCATAAAAGAAGACCCGGGGCTCAGTTACGAATATACGGGCAAGGGCAACAGGATCGCCGTAATCACCGACGGAAGCGCCGTTCTTGGCCTGGGCAACGTGGGCCCTCATGCGGCCCTGCCGGTAATGGAAGGCAAATGCCTCCTGTTCAAGCTGTTCGGAGACGTCAACGCCATACCAATCTGCCTGGACACGCGATGCAACGAGGACATTCTCCACTTTGCTTCCCTGCTGGCCCCCACGATTGGCGGGATCAACATCGAGGATATATCCAGCCCCAACACTTTCTCGGTAACACGGGAACTTCGGAGCAGGGTAGATATTCCAGTGCTTTGCGACGACCAACACGGCACCGCCGTGGTTATTCTCGCGGCGCTCTGGAACGCCATGGAGGTCCAGGACCGCAAACTGGAAGACGTAAAAATAGTGGTTTGCGGCGCCGGAGCCGCCGGCATAGCCACGGCTGAACTGCTTATGAAAGCGGGCGCCGGGAATATAGTCATTTTGAACAGCTCCGGCGTTCTTTGTGAATCGAACCCCCACATGAACCATATTCAGGCAGAGATAGCCCAGAGAACAAACCCGGAAAACATTCGCGGCGGCCTCGACGAGGCCATCAGGGGCGCGGACGTATTCATAGGGCTTTCCACAACCGGGATACTTACCCAGGACCACGTACACGCAATGGGGAAACTGCCGGTCATATTTGCACTGGCGATCCCCGAGCCCGAAATAGCCCCGGAACTTGCCGTCGGAGCGGGTGCGGCTATAGTCGCCACAGGCCTGCCGGAATACCCCAACACCATGCCCAATTTTCACTCGTCCCCGGGGATCATGCGCGGGCTGCTCGATGTAAGGGCGACGCTGCTAAACCACAGCATGCTGCTTGCCGGCGCGCGCGCGCTGGCCAATGTGGTTGACAGGAGAAGGCTATCGCCCACAAAGATAACACCCGATCTTTTTTGCGACGAAGTAAACCCGCGTGTCGCCGAGGCCGTTGGCCAGGCGGCCATCCGGGAAGGTTACGCCGGATTGTCGGTGCCAGAAGGCGAAATATACAACAACCTTTGGCAGACGCTTTACGGAAACAGGATGGTAAGGATATAACAAACCGGCCGGGTTCACCGGCCGGTTCCTCTATTTATTTTTATTTCGATCTGATTCGTATTTGAGAAGTCGTTTTTTGAGCGCCACACCGCTTGGCCCCCCGTATCCGCAAAGTGATCCATCGCTTCCCAAAACCCTGTGACACGGAATAAAAAGGGCCCAGGGATTGTTTCTCATGATCGACCCTACCGCACGAGCCGCTTTGGCGTTTCCGGCGCATTTGGCTATTTCGCCATAGGTGCAAACATCTCCAGACGTTATTTCGGCTACTATTTCATAGACACGCCTGGTAAAATCGGGCAAGGGCCGACAGGAGACATACGTCACCTGAGGTTTTTCCCCTTCCCAGAACACTTCCCAGGCCTTTTCCAGCCAGATTGGAAGTATCTCGCCAAAATCGTCTTCTTCCCGCCGCCGTTTCCTGCTTTTGTCGACATTTATTTCCCTGAGTCCCATATCCGTCCATACTACGCTCCAGTTACCGACAGGCGAATCGAGCCATGCATAATATGCGGGCTCGTCGGCTCTCCCCCTGCTCCATGCAAGCACTACTACCACCACCTCCGCGAAAAAAGAACGATTGTCCCTATGCATGTGACCCAGAATGAATGTCGTTCGCTTTTCCAGAGGACAAGCCAGTCGAAAGGTCCTCGAACGACGTTCAAGCGGGGAATTCCGTAAGGAAAGAAACGTCCTGTGCGCTGTTTATAATCGACGTACTGGCGCGGGAATTTTTTCATCAGAAAAGCCTCTTCCCACGGCACCACCATGATACCGTACAAAACTACAAAAACGATTATAAAAAGAACAAACGATAACGGTCGCCCGGAAAGGAAACACCAGCCCAGGCCTATTAACCCGTTCCCGACGTACAGTGGATTCCTGGCGAAAGCGTATGGGCCCCATGTCACCAGTCGCGGGGCGGCAACCTCTTCGCCCCTGTACCGTGTAATTGTTCCGGCTCCCCAGAAGCGCAAGCCCTGCCCCAGAAACAGAAACAACAGGCCCGGAAACAGCCATGCTCCAGATGGTCTGGCGAAAATCAGCAACACAACAAAAAAAAGGGTCCAGACTCCCCCTCTGTAGCGGAAAGCCAGAGCCCTTGTCGAGTCAGGAATCAATTGGTTCATCCTCTCCCGGTATCTCGTCATTTGAGTCGGCCCTTAGCAGTTCTTCGGCCCCACCCCATCCCAGCAGGCGCAGGGCGACCAGCGCGCCCATGCCTATGGAAAGATATTCGGTAAAAAACCGCCACATAATGGCCATTACTCCGGCTATGTTCCAGGGCACAAGATAGCTGAATATTGCCGCTCCCCCACCCTCGGCTACTCCGCTGGCCCCGGGCGTCGGCACGAAATAGAGTATAAAAAGGAACAGCGCCTGGGCCAGAAAGGCCTCGGCGAAATTAACGGGAAGACCCATTGCCCATATAAGACACGGAAGTATAGAGAACATGGCGAACATCTGCATGCAGGATAGTGCGAAAGCAGCAACGAAATAACCGGAACCCGTAGAAAAGAAAAGCCTGAAGTTGCGGTTGTAGTTGTCGATCTCGCGATTTATGCGTCTTACTATTCGCAGTACACGGCGTCTTTTGACTATCCCCCAGCGGCGCAGAAGAAGCGTTACGGCTCCTCCCCATTTTTTTATAACCCTCGGCCGCAGCAGGCTCACCACCACGATAACCCAGGAAACAAGAACAAAAACAAGCACATATGAAAAAACACCCTGAAGCAGTCTGCGCCCCTGCATGAGTTCCGGGCTTATCATCAGGGCGAAGGGCACAATAAGACCAAGCTGAAGAAGCGTCATAAGGGTGCTTGTAAGCGTTATAGCTACGCCCTTTCCTATCGGTATGCCGCTTTTAAAAAGGAAATAGACCTGAAAAGGCCCGCCCCCGCTTTGCATGGGCGTTATGGCGCACCCGAAATAGCGAAGCCAGTTGAGCAGGACGGCCAGTTTGTACGAGATGCGCTCACCCGCGGCGCGTACTACCGACCAGAGTTTCCACGCGTCTATGAACCACGACAACATTACCAGCAACAGCACACAACCCAGGCGGCTTTTGTCGGCTTGAACGATCATCGTGTAGGTGCT
>CAZBLL010000197.1:0-3622 GCA_964492625.1 uncultured Synergistaceae bacterium | reverse complement strand
ACGGTAGGTTTGCTCGAGCCCTTTTCCCAACTGTAGAAGGTAACTGGTTGTCTGATGCCGGTTTTCTCGCATAGCGCCGAATTGGTCAGCCCGCACTCCTTACGGGCGCCGCGGAGCGTTTCGCGAACATTTTCAGATATCTCTACACGTTTTTCCGACAGCTCAGGCTTGTCGGAATATTCCCTGAGTATTTCTTCCTTTATCATTTCTTCAACGGCTTTACCGCGTACATAAAGGTTGAATTCTACCTTTTCCTTTCTTTTAAAAAGCTCCTCAAGCAGGTCAAGTCTCCGTGGCGCTTTTCCTTCCATGTTCAGGGAGCGTGGGGCTACGAGAATATCGCCTTCGGCAATCTCCGATCCCTTTTTCAGGGTGACCTCTCCATTTTCAAGAGCAAAAACACTGTGTGAAGAAGTGACCCTTACGTTTCTCCCGTAGGCTGTTTTTATCTCGTAAAGGGGTTCCTCTATGTCGTGTCTGATCACTTCTTTGATGGGTCTGAACCCTGTATGGTTGGTTTCCAGATCAAAGCACATGACTTCATACCCGTCCGGACAAAGAGAACCATCAATGGCGTCGTCGATAAAATCTCCAGTACGGACCTGGTGTATAGAGCCGAAGGGATCTTTTACGAGGACGGGCTCTTCCCCGTCTACACTCATAATGAAAACCTTATTATATCTGAGTTTATCTGTGGTGAAATCGTCTCCCACGCCCGCGCCCAGGGCCTGGATGATGGTGCGTATCTCGTTGTTGTCCAAAGCCTTGTCGATGCGGGCCTTTTCCACGTTGAGTATCTTGCCCCGCAGTGGGAGAATCGCCTGAAAGTGCCGGTCGCGGCCCTGTTTCGCCGAGCCTCCCGCCGAGTCGCCCTCAACGATGTAAATCTCGGTTTCCTCGGGGTTGCGGCTTGAGCAGTCGGCCAGTTTGCCGGGCAGGTCCAGCCCCGCCATAGCGGTTTTGCGGCGAACCAGTTCCCTTGCCTTTTTGGCGGCCTCACGGGCCAGGCGCGCTTTTAGCGCCTTTTCCACTACAGGCTTGAGAATATCGGGTCTTTCGTCGAACTCCACCATGAGGCCGTCGTAGAATATGGAATCCACTATGCCCTTTATCTCGCCGTTGCCCAGTTTCGTCTTGGTCTGTCCCTCGAACTGCGGTTCCGGGAGCTTGACCGAGATTACCGCCGTCAGCCCTTCGCGCAGATCATCCCCCGAAAGATTGGGGTCCTTATCCTTTATGGCCTTGTTGCGACGGGCCGATTCGTTGACGGCGCGCGTCAGGGCGGTGCGGAACCCCGATACGTGTGTTCCGCCCTCCATGGTGTGAATAAGGTTGGCGAAGGCGAAAACGCGCTCCAGGTAACTGTCGTTGTACTGAAGGCCTATTTCGACGGAAACACCTTCGCGTTCGCCCCTTATGAGCACGGGCGGATTGTACAGAGCGCTCTTGCCCCGGTTGAGATATTCGACAAAGGAGGAAATACCGCCCTCGTAATGAAAGGTCTTTTCCTTGCCGGCTGGAATATCCTTCAGGTCTATGGTGAGGCCCGGGTTGAGGAACGCCATTTCCCTGAAACGCCCGGCCAGTATGTCCCAGGAGAATTCAACGTCTTCGAAAATCTCCGCGTCGGGAAAAAATTCTATCAATGTGCCCTGGTTTTCGGTGGGGTCGCCGCAGCACAGGTCGGTAACGGGTTTTCCCTGCCTGTATTTCTGCGTCCATATCTGCCGGTTGCGCCACACCGTAAGGTTTAACCATTCCGAGAGGCCGTTCACCACGGAAATGCCTACGCCGTGCAGACCGCCGCTTACCTGGTATGATTTTTTGTCGAATTTGCCCCCGGCGTGCAGCGTGGTTAGAACCACTTCGGCCGCCGGTCGTCCCGTTTGCGGGTGCGGGTCTACGGGGATGCCCCTGCCGTTGTCCGCAACCGAGACGTGGTTGTCATCGTGGATCGTTATCGTTATATGGTCGCACATGCCGGCCATGGCTTCGTCGATGGAGTTGTCGACGACTTCGAATACAAGGTGATGAAGGCCGCGTGTTCCCGTGTCTCCTATATACATGCCCGGTCGGCGGCGAACCGCCTCCAGGCCTTCAAGTATCTGTATATCCTTCGCTGTGTACTGATCAGATGCTGCGGTCATTCGTTTTGCCTCCCTGGCGCAATTTCGCGGCGCTTTCTTTTCCCTCGTCGAACAGTTTCCGGGATCTTCTGTCGATGGTCGCCGGAGTGAAACCGGTGGCCATGACCGAGCCGTCCCTCAGATAGACGGCCGTTTCGCCTTCGTCTCTCACGAGGGCCAGAACGCGATCCATATGTACTGCCATGCCGCTCTCAAGCAGAAGAAACAAAAGGGAATCCTCCCGGAAAGGACCATGATTACAACCTACCTATTTTATCATATAGAAGATTCGATAAGGTTTTGGATGGAGCGGGCAAGTTCATGGGCGCCGTATACGGTTACGCCTATCGCTTCTATCTGCAGTGCGCCTATGTCGTCGATAAGCGAAACCGCGTCACGGGCCACTACCAGTCTGAAATCGCGGTCGGCGGCTTCGTAGATGGTGGCTCTGGGGCAATTGGGGAAATTGGATCCGGTTACCGCAAGCGTGTTCACCTTTAGCGAATGGAGGTGTTTTTCAAGCGGCGTACGGTAGAACGCTCCGAACCTGGGCTTGTAGATGGCGTATTCACGTTCACCGATAGTCTGAATTTTTCCGTGCAGAAGTAGCTCCGTATCAAGCCTGGCGTCACAGGGAAGAATGTCGCGCGCGATCTGCACGTTGTCGGAGCCTGGCTTCAGGTAGTTGCGCCCCTCTTCCACCATTTTTCTGCGGCACCTGTCGATATCGCCGGTCGACGGCTCGTATATCCTGACGATATGCACGACAGGGAGCCCCGCTTTTCTGAA
This sequence comes from uncultured Synergistaceae bacterium, assembly GCA_964492625.1. Taxonomy (GTDB): domain Bacteria; phylum Synergistota; class Synergistia; order Synergistales; family Thermovirgaceae; genus CAZBLL01. Next base: position 707 of record CAZBLL010000197.1, on the reverse strand, counting down.
GGCTCTTGCCAGGTGGGCTGTTTTGTCTACAACGGGAACGTTTTCGGGACGCGGTGCAGCCCCCCCGGGCAGGAAAGCTCGCTGCATGTCCACCGTGAGCAGGGCGATGTGTGAAAAATCAGGTTGAGTATGCAAATCCACGGTATTGGCCGCCCCCTTCGTTGCTTTTTACTATGGTATCACCTTTTTCAAGGTAAGAGTGTACAATAATATTGCGTATACCATAAGAACACCGGAGGCTTTTATGGAACGGCTCGAAAGAATATTCCTGATATCGATAGCTGCGTCGCTTATCGTAGTTGTTTTCGCCGGGATTGTGGGCATATATCTTCCCATGAGCAACGTCGTGAAAGGCCGGTCGCAAACGGTTTTCATGGCCAACGCCAGTCTTTCGGCCGTCACGTTGAACAACTTTATGCTCAATTCCATGGAATCTGCCCGGAACCTTTCCGAAAAACGAGGGTTGCGGGAGCTTACTACCGAATACCTGGAGGGCGACGTTTCTTTCGAAAAACTAAGGAAAGGGGCCATACGTGCGTACCTGGATGTCGTTCCCCGGATGCGCAATTTCATGTCCGCCGTAAGGGTTATAGACGACGAATTCGCCGCGGCCTTGGGAGACCTCGACCCGGAGATGTGAAGTACTCCCCCTTTACTGGACCACTGAGTGGCGAATATAAGGTGATCGGTCCGGTGGTTTTGTGACC
>CAZBLL010000196.1:0-3636 GCA_964492625.1 uncultured Synergistaceae bacterium | reverse complement strand
GACCGGCGCAAGGGGCGTGCGAGGCGAGGTCGTGATAGCGCCCGATTTTCACGACGGTCTCGACGACCTCGATGGTTTTTCGCACATCGTCCTGATATACCAGCTCCACCTTTCCCGAGGCTACGATCTAAGGGTCAAACCCTTTCTGGATACAGCGAAAAGGGGTCTGTTCGCCACCAGGGCGCCCAGAAGGCCTAATCCCATAGGCCTTTCCGTAGTCCGCCTGCTTTCCGTTGATAACGGAGTGCTGGCGGTGGAAGACGTGGACATGGTGGACGGAACTCCGCTTCTCGACATAAAGCCCCATATGCCTGATTTCGACATTCCCGAAGGAAAAGTGTCCACCGGCTGGTACGAAAGAGCGAAAGGCGATCCGCACCACATGAAGGCCGACGGCCGTTTTCTGTAGAGAGCCCTTGTGAAACTACAACATATGTTTACAGACTTGTCCAAAATAGCTTTTTGCATAGATTAAAAACGCCCCCTGCGATCTTGGGATATCATTGGTTTGCCGAAACAAATCTTCCCAGCCACAGGAGGCAAACCAATGCTAAAGGTTGCAAGCATCTTCAGTCAAATACTTGGTCAGGTTTCACGCATCGACTTTCAGAAACTGGTAGTAAAACACGGCGCAGAGCGTCACGCAAAAGGCTTTCGTTCATGGACGCAGTTCGTCGCCATGCTCTTTTGTCACCTTGCAAGGGCCGAATCGTTGCGTGAGATATGCTACGGCCTCTCATGTTGCAACGGAAAGCTCCTGCACCTTGGAGTAACCAGGCTGCCCAATAAATCCACGCTCTCTTACGCCAACGAACACAGGTCTTCTGAGCTGTTTCGGGACATGTTCTGGATGCTTATGGATCAATTCAGGGCCTCGGGAAAGTTGGGAGTTCCCGGCGCAAAGAAGTTCAGGTTCAAAAACAAACTGCTTCTTTTCGACTCGACGACGATATCGCTTTGTCTGTCTCTTTTCCCCTGGGCCGATTTCAGGCGCTACAAGGGAGGCGTAAAGCTCCACGTTCTACTGGAGCAGGGCGACTACATGCCTTCTTTCGTCCATATTACCGAGGCCCGGACACATGACAGCAAGGCCGCTCATCTTCTTTCCTTGCCGGAAGGCTCGATAATCGCGCTGGACAGAGCCTATATCGACTTTGGTCTCTTTCGTAAATGGACAGAGCAGAAGGTCTTTTTCGTTACGAGAATGAAAAAGAACGCTTCCTATGTCGTAGCCGAACGAAGAAAAGCTCCTAAAAACAGCAACGTGCTCAAAGATGAGATCATACGATTATCCGGCGTAAACACCTGGGAGAAGTATCCGCTCCCCTTGAGAAGAATCGTAGTATGGGACGAAAAGAACAAACGCGAGGTGGTGCTTCTTTCCAATCACCTCAAGTTCGGAGCCACCACGATAAGCGCCATATACAAGGAACGCTGGCAGATAGAAGTATTTTTCAAGACGCTGAAACAGAACCTGAAGGTCAAGACCTTCATCGGAGTATCCGAAAACGCGCTTCGCATTCAGATTTGGACAGCTCTAATATCACTCCTGATGATCAAATGGCTGCACTATCTGTCGAAGGCGGGCTGGTCGCTATCAAATATGGCTGTCATGATTCGCCTGAATCTCTTTACCCACAGGAACTTGAAGAAATGGCTCGACAGGCCGTATGCGACACCGCCCTTGATACCTGAACCACAGCAGACGCGGCTGGCCTTTTAGATAACCTGGACAGCTCGTTTAATTTCAAGGTTCAAAAAAATATGGAGACCAGGTTTTGAACTTGCCCAATATGGTTTCCAGAACCGTTGCAGTTACTGGGTCATGTTTTCTATTTCAGTTTATTTTGGACAGCTGTGATATGTTTACTCAACTGTAACAGGGATTTAAAGACCCTGTTACAGTTTTTTTCTAGACTGGTCGAAGGTACAGGGAATATAAGGGAGGATGTAAATGAACAACTTTCTTGTTGCGTATGCATCCGCAGGCAATGGCCACAGGACAGCGGCGAGGGCCTTGAAAGAGTCACTCACTTTGGCTGGAGAGCCCGTAATGCTGGTTGATGTGCTTGATTTTTCCGATCCCGTCTTCCGGAGGTTATACTCTGACATGTATCACGTGCTGGGGGAGCGTTCCCACGGGGTCTGCAAGGCCATGTACCGAATAACCGACAGAAACCGCGAGGAAAGCGGACTTGTCAAAATTATTGACAGGGTAAGCGACAAAAGGGTGCATGCCTTTTCCCGTTTTGTTCTGGAAAACAACCCCGAATGTGTCGTTGCAACGCACTTTCTGCCAATGACTTCCGTTGCGAAACTGAAGAGCCAGGGTGTGTATGACGGCCTTTTGTTTTCTGTTATCACAGATTACGATCTCCACCAAATGTGGTTCTCTCCCCAGGTCGACGGCTATTTTACGGCCACTGACGAGATAGCAGCCAAACTTGAAAATATGGGTGTTGGAGCAGACAAGATAGTCGCTTCCGGCATTCCCGTACGCCGACGTTTTCTCGGAACCGCGCAGGTAAAAGTCACCCGACCGAAACTTTCCGTACTTTTCCTGGCGAGCTCCATTGCCGACGAAAAAGCTTTGCATATCGTTGATCAGTTAACCGAACTTGGCGATCGGGTCGAACTGACTGTGATCTGCGGGCGCAACGAAGACCTTTTGAAAAAACTTCAATTGGACGGCGACTCTGAAAAAGGCTTAAATGTTTATGGTTTCGTGGAAGATATAGAGCGTTTTTTCGCCGAATCGGATGTCCTTATCACTAAACCCGGAGGACTCACCGTAGCGGAAGCCCTGTGTTGTGCTCTGCCAACGATTCTTGTGTACCCGATCCCTTTTCAGGAAACAAGGAACGCCGACTTTTTACAGAAAATGGGAGCGGGTATACGTCTTGAAGACGTTTCACGTATGGGAGCGGTAGTCGGACAAATGCTGCAATCGAGAAAGATACTTGATGACATGCGAGTGGCCTGCAGGCGAATAGCCAGGCCCGATGCATCCATGGTGATAGCAGATGAAATACAGCGCCATACGGCTTCAGCGGGGTTGTTAAGCAACATTCATAATGGCTATGTAAATTGCAAAACATTACAAGGCGCCTGTGCGGCGGGATCGAGGTGAAGCAGACAATGGTATTTCGTTCCGTGTTCATATCCGACATGCACCTGGGCGCCAGATGGAGCAAGGCGAAGGAACTGAGTTCTTTCCTCTCATCGATCAAGTGCGACAGGTTATACCTTGTGGGAGATGTGATCGATGGCTGGAAACTCAAAAAGCGTTCGCGCTGGCCGCAGTCACATAACAATGTGATCCGTAAAATTCTGAAAATGGCGAAGAAGACCAGGGTGTATTACATTACTGGTAATCACGATGAATTTATGGATGAGTTCGCCGGATACGATTTTGGCGGTATCCATGTTTGCCAGAAGGTGAGCCATACGACGGCTGACAACAGGCGTTTTATTGTCATGCACGGAGACGAGTTCGATGTAGTAGTCAAATACAAAAAATGGTTGGCGTTTCTGGGAGACGCCGCCTACGAACTGGCTCTGTATATCAACGCAGGACTTAGATGGGTGAGGGCCCGACTGGGATTGTCTTACTGGTCCATTTCGGAATACCTTAAG
>CAZBLL010000195.1:0-3640 GCA_964492625.1 uncultured Synergistaceae bacterium | reverse complement strand
GACGCCGCGGTTCGGCAGGGTCGCAGGGCTTACATACCCCTCAAGATCGACTCCGGCCTGGGCCGAATCGGGTTCTTCCCGGGGGTTGCGGAGAAGGTCGCAGAAGAAATAGCCGCCCTGCCCGGAATAGACATGGAGGGCGCGTTCACGCATTTCGCGTTGGCCGACACAGGAGAAATGACCTACACTCGAGAGCAATACGACAGGTTTGTAGAGGTTCTGGACAACCTTTCGAAAAAAGGAATTACCTTCAGGGTCCGCCATTGCTGCAACTCGGCCGCTACGCTGGAGGCTCCCGAAATGGCTCTCGACGCCGTGCGCCCGGGTCATATCATCCACGGCATGTATCCATCGCCCGAGGTAAAGCGCTCCATAATGGTTAAGCCCTGCCTGGAATTCAAGACCGCCATTGCGGCGCTCCGGGAGCTCCCCGAAGGAACCGGGGTAGGCTACGGCCAGAACTACGTAACCGCGAAAGAAGAAACAATAGCAGTGCTTCCCCTGGGTTACGCGGACGGCTACTTTAGGGAACTCTGGAACAGAAACACGGAAGTGCTGGTGCGGGGACGCCGCTGCCCGGTGGTGGGCCGGATATGCATGGATCAGACTATGGTGAACGTTTCGTCGGTTCCGGGCGTTTCTGTCGGAGACGAAGTCGTTCTGATAGGGCGTCAGGGCGAGGCCGAGGTCTCGCTGGACGAAATAGCCGAAAAAATGGATACGCTGGCTTGCGTACCTCCCACTATGATAAGCAAAAGGGTCCCTAGGGTTTATATCGATAACGAATCGTCGGAACCAAAGTAACAGAGCAGGCAAAAGATGTTACTATAGTAGGCATTCTTAGCGCCACACCACCGCAGCAAAGAAAGTGAGGTCGACGCGATGCTCGGAATCATGAACACGAAATTCTGGAAAGTACTTGGCCTGATTCAAAAGATCATTATGATCGTTTCCTCCACCGCTATCCTGACGCTGGTCCTGGTGCAGGTGGCCCTCCGCTACATCTTCGTAATGCCGCTGATGGGCGTAGAAGAAGTGGCCACCATGGTGGGTTTCTGGCTCTATTTCATGGGAGCTTCCTGGGGTACCGCCGAAAGAACCCACATCAAGGCCGACCTTATGGCCGCCATAATCAAGGACCCGGCAAAACTGATATGGGTAAAGGTCTTTACGGCGCTTCTATCAGTTGTCCTGGCCTGCATGATGACATGGTGGGGATGGGGATACGTGCAGTGGGGGCTTACCCGGCATCAGCTTTCCCACACGCTGATGATCCCGATGATCTACTCGCAGAGCAGCATCTTCTTCGGAGCTATCCTCATGGTCTTTTATTTTGCCGTCGAACTGTTTGACTATTTCCTTCAGGCCATAGGCAGAAAACCCTACGACTTCGTTGACGAAGAAGCCTGCGAAGCCGTCGACGAAGCCATTTACGACGTCCCTCGCTAGGAAAGGGGATAAACCTTTATGGAAATTGCTGTCAACCTGATTCTGTTAATCGGTCTTATCGTTCTGGGGCTTCCTGTTCCGTTCTGCTTCATGTCGGCGGCCATCTACATGGGGATAGTCTACGATTTCAGCTTCAGTTTCCTGCTGCCATCGGGATATTACGCCCTCAACTCGCTGACGCTGCTGTCGGTGCCGTTTTTCATCATGGCGGGCGCGCTCATGTCGTCCTCGGGCATCGCCGAGAGGCTTACCACGTTCGCGCAGGCCTTCCTGGGCCGCATGCGCGGCGGAATGGGCGCCGCCACCATCGTAGCCTGCGCCATTTTCGGCGCTATTTCTGGAACATGCTCCTCCGCCGTGGCCTGCATCGGGGGCATAATGATCCCCCGTCTCGAGGCCCTCGGTTATCCGCGTTATTACTCGGTGGCCATGGTGGGATGCGCCTCGGTCCTGGGCCAGCTCATACCGCCGAGCGTTCCCATGATCCTTTACGCGTGGGTCACTCAGCAGTCAGTAGCGGCATGCTTTCTGGCTACGGTCATTCCGGGGGTTATGACTACGGCCCTGATGTGCGTAGTCAACTACTTCGAGGTCCAGAGACTGGGAACCGTGCAGGTGGAGCCGCAGGTTGAATTTCCGGAGAAAGTGAAACAGATTGCCCACGCCACGAAACACGGCTTCTGGAGCCTTTTGATGCCGGTCATCATCCTGGGCGGCATCTACGGAGGTATCACTACTCCCACGGAGTCCGCCGCTCTGGCCGTGGCCTACGCCGTGCTGGTTGGCTTCTTCATTCACAGAGAGCTGAACGCCAGGATCCTTGGCAGGGCTCTGGTGGATTCGTCCACAACCACAGGCGTATGCGTCCTGATGCTCTTTTTCGTTTCGATCCTGGCCAAGGTCTACACCATGCAGCGGATTCCGCAGCAGCTGGCCGAGTTCATGATCTCCATCTCCGACAACAAGATAGTCATACTTATGATAGTCAACGTTTTTCTGGTCATCATCGGCATGATGATGGACGACTTCAGCGGAACCATGCTGGCCGCTCCGCTCATGCTCCCGCTGATGGTTCAGATAGGCGTCCACCCCATTCATTTCGCCGCTATCGTGGGCACCAACCTGGGCCTGGGCAACGTGACGCCGCCGTGTGCGCCCATACTGTACCTGGCGGGTCGAATAGGGAACGCCAAGATAGAGGACTACTTCAGACCGGCTCTCAAGTTTATGCTGTTTGCACAGGTTCCGGTAATCATCATGACTACGTACATGCCGGGCCTGTCAATGTGGTTGCCCAGGTTGCTCATGGGTGTGAAATAGTCTTCTCCCGCGGCAGGGAGAAAGAGAAGGCATCCGTAGGGGGGGTGGAGCCGACAAAAAATCTGTAGAAGGAGAACAGCGAAGTGCGGATTGATGTCCAAGAGTGCCAAGTGAAAAGTGAGCGGTGACCAACCGCTTGAGGAGGTATGTCAGAGATGAGAAAAACAATTGCGATTCTGCTTGCAGCCGTATTTGTTCTCACGCTCGGCGCAGCGGCGTATGCCGCCCCGAAGTGGGAATTCAAGATGGGCCACCCGAACCCGGTGGACGTTCCCTACGACAAGACGGCCAACAAATTCGCCGACCTGGTAGCCGAGAAGACCGACGGTCAGGTACAGGTCAACATCTTCCCCAACAACCAGCTGGGGGACTGGACTGAAACGTTCGAGCTGATTTCCCGCGGCGTCGTTGAAATGGGATTCCAGATCGCCAACGCCGCCTACGACCCCAAACTCAACTTCGCCTACTACATGCCCTACGTTGTCAACGACCTTGATGAAGCCCGCGTTGCCTACGCTCCGGGCGGATGGGCCTACGACATCATCAAGGGCCTCTGGGCCGACCATGGCATCAAGGCTCTCGCCGTCTATCCCATAGGCATGGCCGGCGTTTCGCTGAGATCAATGCCGCCGGCGCCGGGCGACCCGAACGTTCCCAAGGAAATGAAAGTTCGCGTCATGCCCCTGGTGGCCTGCTCCATGACCTACGAGGCTCTCGGCTATATCGCCACGCCTATTCCCTACGCCGAAGTCTACAGCGGCATCCAGACCGGTATCGTCGACGGACAGCAGGGTGGACCTCCTTTCCAGGCATGGTCCTTCCGCGACGTCAACAGCGTGTGGGTCCAGTACAACGACTACTTCGAACAGCA
>CAZBLL010000194.1:0-3645 GCA_964492625.1 uncultured Synergistaceae bacterium | reverse complement strand
GAGCCGGAATCCGGTTGATGTTCGCCCATGAGGATACGAAGCAGCGTTGTCTTGCCCGCGCCGTTGTCGCCCACCAGTCCGAAACGGCTGCCGTCGGGAATGGACCACGAAAGGTCGCGGAAAATATCCCTTGCGCCCAGCACAAGTGAAACGGAGTTGAATCGGATCATTTTCTCACCCCTGTATGAAAAACCCCCCAACGGAATGGTCGGCGGCGTCTATGGTATCACGGGAACCGTAGTCCGGAAATTTCTATTCGAAGGGGTCGAACCCCGGGCGGTAGATCATAACCGAGCAGTGAGCGTGCCGGGCGACCATGGTCGCGGTGCTTCCCAGCACCAGCGTCTTTATTGTGCTCGTGCTCCTGTACCCCATGACGATAAGGTTCACTCCGTTGTTTTTTGCAATACGGATTATAGCTTCAGGGGGGTTGCCCTGATCGAAAAATATTTTGTATTCGTGGCGCGGAATTTCAGGAAGGTCTTCTTCCGCCTTTGTTATCCAGTAAAGTATCTTTTTTCTTGCGCTTTCCTCGGCCGGTTTCATGGTTGAAGCCGGTATCCATGAATCGTAACCCATCCATGATTTTGGGTCGGGAAGTATGTGTGCAAAGGACACCTCAACGTTGAGGCGGTATGCGAGAGAGTGACCATATTCAACAAGATGTTGAGCCAGCGGGCCCATGGATACGGGAACAAGCATCTTTTTAGGCATACAGGAACCTCCTTCTTGAACGGCGTTCCGCCGTGTCCTTTACAGTGATAAACGAAACAGCGGCAAAATACAAGCGCTCATGGTGCATAGCGGCGAACTTCGTCCATGGGTTTTCTGCTTTTGGGTCTTTCAAGAGGTTCTTCGGTGTATCCCGCGCTGATCATCAGATGCACCCTGACAAACCTGTCAAGACCCAGAACGCGCCTTGCGCCCCGCTTGTTGAACCAGCCAAGCATGCAGGTGCCAACGCCTTCTTCGGCCGCCTGCAGGCAGAAATGCTCACATGCGGAACCCAGGTCGAACAGGGAAAAATCGGTCCCCATGAGCATGCCCCCAAACCGGGCCGACGCCTTTGGTTTTTCGCGTATGGCCGCAATAAGGACGGGGGCCTTGCGGGCAAAGGCGTTCATGGAGTAAATTCCGGAGAAGGCTACATCCCCCAGAGGTTCCTTTAGAGGAGACGAATCCACGCAAACAAAACTCCACGGTTGCGAATTACAGGCGGATGGGGCGAGACCGGCCGCCTCGAAACAGCGGTCAAGTATTTGCCGTGGAACTTTTCTGCTGGAATAGTTGCGGATGCTTCTGCGCGTTGAGGCCAGATCGATGAAATCCATGGCGCATTCCTCCCGACGTCCGGTTCAGACCGCGCTTTTGTGTTCGCGCGCCTGTTCCCGTACAAGATAGCACTGTTGGCGAAAGGCCGCGATCTCGGCTTCCAGGTTCGGATTCGGTGAATCGCCGAAAAAAGCGTGCAGCACCGGAGCCAGCATGTCCGGGTGTTCGCGCCTGCGGTTTTTTATCAGCCCGCGTATCCTGGCGGTGGCGACGCCTTCCTGCATGCAGGTAAAGGGTCCTATGTGGAACATGCCGCATACGGGAGGTCCACCGGGCGCACCCAGGCGCCCTTTCAGAAATTCGTTAAATATCCCTATGGAAAGCGCCGATTCTCCCCTGATGTCTCTGTGATAGATACCTTCCGCCTGAAGCCCGGCGACTATCCGCTCAGGGTGAGGTAATACCCGCCTGTCGGCCCCCACGCCCCCGAGAGCCCTGGCTGCCTTGCGGTCGACACGGTCCATATAGGTTCGGGCGGCCATGTGTCCCAGAATCGACGACTCTTTTCCTCCAATGCAGTTGACGTACCTGAGCCATTCTGCCACGGGGTTTCGAATCAGCTCAAGGCCCTGCCTTTCCAGGGTTCTGATGACCCATCCCGTGTAGGGGTCGTGATGGCGCATGTATATCTCGCCCGAGTAAAGCACCAGGGGAAACCGTTCCGTCTCGCGGCTCAGGCTCCTGAAGCATTCGGCTGTTTCGGATATCCAGGGAGCTATGTTGCGAAATGAGGCGCCTCTGGTTTCCAGTATGTTTTCTATTGACCTCAGCTGCCTGGCATGGGCTTCGTCAAAGGCGTTTTCGTCGGAGTACGGGCGGAAACGCAGCGTAAGGTCGTCAAGAACGCCCGAAGCGTATACGGCGTTGTAGACATCGCCCAGAAGGCTGGCCTTCTTTAAAAATGTGCCGGGTATGTCAAGGGCGTCGGTGTCCAGGTATCCATTGGTCGTAGTGGGCGAAATCACCGGGACTCCGCCGAATCCCAGCCTGTCGAGCAGCAGATCCATGATCTCCGCGTACTTGCCGAACCGGCAGGGGCCGCTTGTCGTCGGCAAGAACACCAGACAGCGGTCGTTCACGAAAGCCGCGCCCCGCTCGCGCTCCATGGTCGCAAGATGAGCCGAAATGTCTCCAATAACGCCCCTGAGGGGGAAGCAGGTTTCAGTAGATATGAACCGGTCGGCCATTGCCCTTGCCTCGGGGGTCGCCGTCGGAGCCACCCTGGCGTCTATACCCCGAAAACGTCCCGCGGCGGCGCCCAGCCTGCTGGCCTCGCCCATAAAGGGCACCAGCCACAGCCTTTCCCCGTTGTGTGTCAAAGGGCGTTTCCTTCTGTAGTTAAACGATTCGAGGGGAAGCGAAGGCCCGGGCGGTGTCTGGTTTACCACCCTTTCATGCGCCTCGGCTCGCGTGACAAAGGGAGCGTTGTTGGTCTGGGCGTCCGTCATAAGATGCAGCAGCGGTTTGCCGGCCCGTTTGAAAATGTCTTCTTCCATGAACCACTTTATCGAATCGGGCCCGCAGGCAAAGTTCATCTGTCGTATCGGGTAAAGCAGGGGATGCCTCGCCACGAACAGGCAGGCCTTGAGGATGTCGGCGCTCTGGGCCCAGTACTCGTTTTGGACCAGTGAGTCGATGTCGACGCCGGAATAGTGTTCCCTCAGGAACGCCTGAGGCAGATATCGCATTCCCCGGACCGAAGAGAACATGGCGCCGGTCCGCGACGAGGCCTCGGGATCGAGGACCACGTAGTCTCTGCCCAGGCCCACATATCCCTTTTCGCCGGTCTTTTCGAGTTCATTCAAAAAGGCTTCGCCAATGGACGAAAGCGCTTCGGAAAACGTTCCTTCGGCCTTTTGCGCTTCGCCTATGGCGTTGCGTATGCTTTCCAGGGTGCGGGGGCAGCCAGTGCGGTTTAGTTCCGATGCTATTACTTCGGCCATCGAATCCTTGTTCCCGAGGCGCAGGACGGGCCTTACGAGTTTTGACTTGTCGACGCCCGGAGCGTCCTCCAGGACAAACCCTTCCGCTTCCGAATATATGCAGAAGGTATGCCGTGGCTCCCTGCCCCGGTCAAGGTCAATAAATGCGGGAGTAAAAAGCAGATCGATACGCGGGTCAGCGTGCATGACGGCGGCGTGACCCGCGGCAAGTTTCATGGCGATGCACAGTTCGGGAGACGCGGCTTCCACCCCGGCCCGGGTGATGCGGTCATCCGACACCGGCGACAGCACCGGCGTGAAGCCTAGATAATCGAACAGCGCGGAGGCCCATACGGCTTTTTCGCCCAGCATAAGGCCGCATCGCCGGATG
>CAZBLL010000193.1:0-3671 GCA_964492625.1 uncultured Synergistaceae bacterium | reverse complement strand
GGCGAAAAGAATATCCTCATGCGATCTTCCCCTGAAATGAAACCTGACCGGCAATTCAAAGATCGGCTCCGCCGCCGTAACGCCCGGAAGATTCGAAATGCTCAGCAGGTCCGCCTCTCTCACGGGATTCAGGATGCGAACCAGATAATCGAAGCGCCATTCCTTTTCAAAGTGCCTCACCATGAGATCATCCATCGAATCTCTCGAAAAAACCGATACCACCAGCATGCCGACCGCGAACAGTATCCCCAGGGTGGTCACTATCGCCCTGAACCGGTTGCGTCCCATAGAGCGAAGGCTCATGCGCCAGTGCAGATTCAGCCATTTCGAGAACGCAGGTATTTTTTCAAAGAACATCGGGCGCACCGATCCGGGGCTTGCAGGACGCATCGATTCCGCCGGCCGAATGGACAGCACCCCGCGTGCGGCCCATATACCGGCCGCCGTTCCTATCACCAGAGTGGCGGCGAACACAACGGCCGCCGCCCGGAAATGCAGGGCGTCTTGCAGACGGGGAAGGTTGAAGAAGGCCGCGTAAACTTTGGTAAGGAGCTGCGCCAGAACATAGCCCAGCAGTGTGCCGGCCACGGCTCCGGTTGCGGAAGCGACAAGTGCATACCCGCCGTAAAGCGCCAGCAGGGCCCCGTTGCCGTAGCCCAGGGCCTTGAGCAGGCCTATTTGTCCGCGCTGCACCTGCACCATACGCCCGATAAAGACAAACTGCATCAAAACGGCGACACCCAGAAATACAGAGGGCAGGAACCGGGCGAAAGCCCTGAGCTGGTTCAGTTCCCCGCTCAGGACCGCGTCGCTTAGCTGGTCTTTCCGGGGGTAGTTCGCCAGGTTGCCGTAAGGTTCCAGTATCTGTTCTATATCGCGAACTGTCCTTGCGGTATCCGCTCCGGGAATAAAGCGGATGAGTATCTGATTGATGGAACCCTTCATCTCAAGCAACTGCTGTATCTGGTTTTGGGGCAAAATGGCGACACCGAAAGAGGAAGGGTCCTCAAGGAGAGAGGCGGCGTTTTTTACAGCATAGACAAATTCCGGCCCCGCCGCCGTTCCGGTTATGCTGAGGGTCTTTCTCCTGCCCTCCGCTGCTATGGAAACCATGTCGCCTGGAATCAGGCCATGGGCTTTTGCAAACTGTGGATTCAGAACAACTTCCACCGCTCCGCCCTCGGGGTATTTTTCGAACAGCCTTCCTTTTAGAACCATTATCCGGCTCAATTCCCCCTCGGCGGGGAGAGGATACCCGACAAGTCGCAGGTTGGTTCGGGCGTCATCGCCGCTGAGCACGGGAACATCCTTCTGTATTCTGCCGGTGGCTTTAAGAACCCCGTTCACCGCTTCGATGCGGCTGAGTATCCCCTCGGGCGCAAGCACCACATGAAAAAAATGGTCCGCGAATTCCGTCTCTCTATAGAAAGAATCCCGTGACCTTATAAGGTTGTCGGACACGGCCGTCATCGCCACAAAGGCGGTTATTCCCGTGGCGACGACGATAGCCGATGCAGCAAACTGCCCCAAAGTAGAGCGAATGGTCCTCAGGAGTTTTCCCGCAAGAACCGGCATTACCAGTCGATCCTTTCGGGAGACAGCGGACGTTCGTTAACCTTTTCCTCGACTATCCTGCCGCTGCTCATTTTGACTACCCGGTGTCCCATTTCACCGATTGCCGCGTTATGCGTGACTATAACCAGGGTTGCACCGAATTTACGGTTGATATCCTCCAGAAGGGCCAGGATCAGCCTGCCGGTGGCCGAGTCCAGAGAACCTGTCGGCTCATCACAGAGCAGCAGGAGCGGGTTTTTTACGACAGCCCGCGCTATGGCTACGCGCTGCTGTTCTCCTCCGCTCATCTGTGAGGGGAAATGGTCCATCCTGTCCGCCATTCCCACCTGGTCCAGGACGGCCTCGGGAGAAAGTGGGGATTCCACCAGTTCGGCCGCAATGGCTACGTTTTCACGCGCTGTGAGGTCGGGGATGAGATTGAAAAACTGAAAAACAAAGCCCACCACCTGACGGCGGTACGCCGTAAGTTCACGATCTTTAGCCACTGCCAGGTTGTTGCGCCGGAACCAGACGTCGCCGCCGGAAGGGACATCCATGCCGCCCAGCAGGTTCAGCAGCGTACTCTTGCCCGAGCCGCTGGGACCAAGAATCACCACAAGGTCGCCGTCTGAAATGGAAAGCGAAGATTCGCGAAGGGCTTCGACCTTCACTTCTCCCATATCGTATGTCTTGAAAACCTGATCGAGTTTCCATGTCGGTTCTTTTCCCGGCATAAGGAATACCTCCGCTATCAGGTTGATTGTACACGCTACCAGAGCGGGAATTACGTGGAGGGCCCAACTACCGATGGCCGATGGCGGGAAAAGCCAGACGGCAGCGTTCAGCTGACAGCGCACAGAAAAGAATAGAACCGTAAGACGTGAAACGTGAGAAAAAGCAAAACCAGGGAAGCAGGCAACAGGAAACTGGTGGCGGGAATCTCGTATCTGGCCCGGGTTCTGGCTTTCCCCTGACACCTTACCCACGGCAGCAGAATGCGAGATTCTTCGTCATTACACTCCTCAGAATGACACTCGGGAGCATTTGTCCTTCCTGTCGCCTGATTGCTGTGCCCCGCTGCCTTTTCGGCCATCTGAAGTCCGCCATCGGCCATCGATTTTTAGATCATTCAAACGTTATTGTCCGCTCCTGCAGCCCGGAAATATCCTTGATACTGTCCCGGCGTTCGTAAACCTTGTATTTCAACATCCACGTCCCACCGGTCTGTGTTTCCTCGAGGACAAAGGGAAACATGACCTCTCCCACTTTGTATCCGAACTGGTGAACATCAAAACGCCCCTTCTCCGATATGGATGCGCCCTTCATCATGGTTACGTTGAGCACCGAGTGCGTTCCGGGCTGCCACGGGGCCTTTTCCTCAATATAGATATGGTACCCGGTCCCCGAAGCTGTGGCGAACAACCCTACGACGGCCGAGAGCGGGTCCGTCTCGTCCATGGGTCTGCTTTTGTATTGCACCTTTTTACCCTTGGCGGTGTGGTAGTACCCTTCAAGGTAGAGGTGTCCGTTCCTGGCGACCAGCCAGTATTTCAGACCAAACTGGGGGTTGTCCAGGACTGTCTGTTTCTGACCTTCCGGGGGCAGTTGGGGTTTGTACGGTTCGGGGGCGAGCAGGGCCTTTTCGATGGCAGGGATGCTTGCCCTGGCGGCCTCCATCGGAAAGGAATTGGGGTTGGCCGACGAAAAGACCGTGCCCTGGATTTTTCTTACCGTTGTCATGGCCTGTAACATGATGTTTGATGACATCTCCGGGATGTTAGGGAATATCCCCAGAGCATAATCATTAAATGCCTTGCCTACCGTTCGTTTTGCATTGAAAGCCTGTGCCAACTGTGGAGATTTCGGATCGGTCTGGTAATAGGTTATTTCCACTTCCATCCACTCTCTCCACAAGTCTACGTAGCGTTGCCTTTCGGCAAAGATAGGGCCTTCTCCTGTTGGAGTCTCTGCGCCTGTTTTCGGCTGAGGAACCTTGAACTCCTTCAACTGCCTGGCCACATCGAGAAGGCTGCTCTCGGCCTTTGGCCTGGCCTTTTCGGTGGCGGCGGCAAGTTTCCTGGCGGCTTCCCGGGCGTAGCGAGTCTCGAGCATCTGGC
>CAZBLL010000192.1:0-3675 GCA_964492625.1 uncultured Synergistaceae bacterium | reverse complement strand
GTCCCTGTACCACCCGGCTATCGCCGGCGGGAGCTCGGGGTCGATAAAAGGATACTCGTAAGACCTGTCTTCCCTGGCGGCCGCCAGGGCTTCTTCGAGCACCGGGTCAAAAGGACGCCGGTTGGGACTCCCCACACCCAGGTTGATGATCTCCCGGCCTTTGCCGGACGCTTCGCGTATCCATCCCTGAAGCAGGCTGAAAACTCCCTCGCCGCTTCCCTGAACCCGTTTTGCTATGTACGGCATTCGGTGTTTCCTCCCTTCGCACGTTCCCTTGCGTCAGAGCGCGGCGCCTTTGCCGCACCCGACTTAACTATAACGCTATCAGGGCATAAATGCAGGGGCAAAGAGCCGATGGCCGATGGCCGATGGCGGAATGAGGATTGTCATTCTGAGGAGTGTAACGACGAAGAATCTCGGGCCGGGCGTTGACGGTCAACTGTTCACCGTTCACGGGTTCATTTGTGAACCCTATGCTATAATTGGTTCAGGTTGAAAACGCCCTGGGGGTAACGATGGTAAATACGCCAAGGTCTTTTATCGAAAAAGATTACTCCGCAAGGATATACCAGGCACTTTTCCAGAAATCTCCCGAAGGCCTTGTTTACACAGGCGGGGACAACCGCATTATCGACGCCAATGAGCATTTTTGCCAAATGTTCGGCTACACCCGCAATGAAATTGAAGGCGCGGACCTTGACGACATAGTCACCGCGACACCCGAAATGAAAGCCCACGCTGCAAGCCTTTCCGAAAATTTTCGCAAAACAGACATGCTGACTCATTTTGAACAGACACGCCAGAAACGGGACGGTACACCCTTTCCCGTTTCCATCATCGCCAAACCTCTATATGTAGAAAACAAACGGGTTGGCGCCCTTACGGTCTACCGCGATATATCCACCCGCAAGGCCCAGGAAAAACACATGGAGAGCCAGTTGCTGCTTCAGCACACGGCGGCTGAAACAGCTTCTATCCTGGCGACCGAACCCGACCCGGAGAAGGCCCTGCCAGCCGTTTTCACAAAGGCTGCGGATTTTCTGCCGATACGTTGCTTCTGCCTTACGGAGCAGGAAAAACCATTTCTTTTGGGGCGCAAAAACGCTATGTGGACACCCTCAGGCCAGACGCCCACCGAACCCGGCAACTCTCCACTTCTTGAAAAAACCCTGCGAAAGGACAAGATTTTCACCGCAGACGCGGCGGATGTGTTGGATACGGCGACGCTTGCTGTTGCAAAACAGGTGGACGCCGGGTCGATTGTAGCGCTCCCCATAGACTGCGAACACGGTTCCCGTTTTCTGCTGACGGCTTTCATGGCCGACAGACGGCAGGACTCTTCCGAAACCACGCACAACTTTCTTGTGTTTTTCAGCGACCTGCTCAAGGGGTTTCTTTCGCGGGCGGTCGCAAGGCGCGAACTGGAAACAAGCCAAAAACGCTACGAAACAATACTTGAAACGCACCCGGAACTGATACTGCGCTATACGCCGGACCTGGTGGTGACCTATGCCAACAGAGCCTACTGCGAATATCACGGACGAACCCTGGACAACATCGTAGGCCACTCCTTTGTGCGCAGCGTGGCGCCGGAGGACGTGGAGCTCGTAAGGGAACAGTTCCTTTCTCTCACCCCCGAGAAGCCTGTAAAGACCCAGGAAGAACGGGCCCTGTTGAAAAACGGTGATATCCGCTGGCAGGAATGGACGGACCGGGGCATTTTCGATGCAAAGGGCAACCTGCTGGAGATACAGTGCGTGGGCAGGGATATTACCGCAAAGAAAGCTGCGGAGGAAAACCTTTTTGAGGCTCACCAGGCGCTTGAGCACACGGCCCGGACCGACGGCCTTACGGGGGTTCTCAACCGCCAGCATTTCAACTCTGTCATCGAAAAGGCCATTGCCGAAACAAAGAACATAGGCAGAGATTTTTCGCTCATTCTTTTTGACCTTGACGATTTCAAAACGGTAAACGACTCTTTCGGTCACCTGGCCGGAGACGGCACCCTTACGGAAGCCGTGGAAAACACCCGAAAAATGATACGAGACACCGATGCAATTTCTCGCTGGGGCGGCGACGAGTTCGCGATACTGACCCCCCAGGACATACATGGGGCGTGCAGGCTGGCCAAAAGGATACGCTCGGCCATGGAAGCAACGCACCTGTCTTCTGAACTGAAACTGACGGCAAGTTTCGGGGTGGCGCAGATCAAAAATAACGACACTGTGGAATCGATAACCCTGCGAGCGGACAACGCCATGTACGCCGCAAAGAAGGCGGGCAAAAACAGGGTGGAATGCTACGGAATAACCTTTGCGTGGAATCCGTAAAAAACCAGCAGGCAGCAATCAGGTGGCAGCCGTCAGAAAAGGCAGAGGCAAGGAGCCGATGGCGGATGGCGGAAAAAACAGTTGGCAGCACACAGCTGGCAGCGGGCAGGAAAGGCATTAGACCGGTAAACGGTAAACGGTGAACAGTAAACGGATGGTCGGGCCCGGAAACTCTTCGTTGTCATTCCGATACGAAGCGTTAGCGTAGTGAGGAATCTCGGTTTTTACAGGCGTCAGGGCTTTGGAAACAGAAGGTCAAGCCCGAGATTTCTACCCTGCCGCTTCGCTCGGGGCACGCCGTCTTCCCTTTGGTCATCGGAATGATAGGCCTCACGCCTCACGCCTCACGCCTCACGTCTTACGTCTCACGTCTCACGTCTCACGTCTCACGCCTCACGCCTCACGGCTAACGTTTCAGCGGGAGGCGGCCTCCACGCGTTCGGGCAGCCTGGGCCCACGGGCCTTGGTGTATTTGTCGGCGGCCTTTATGGAAATGCAGTCGGGCTTTAACCTGCACGCATAGCCGTAAGCCGTAACCATGCCCACTATTGCCTTTATTACGTCTCTGCTGGAGCCGTTTTCGCCGACATCGGCGTCTATGGTCATGCACTTGACGCTCCGGCAGATGTCGCACTCCATTTTTTCTCCCATTTCATTGATGATGCGGGCCATCTTGATGCTGCGGTAGGCTTCCTCTATCAGGCGGCTGTGAAGGGTGAAAGGCCTGTCTGTGCGTTTTCTGTTTATGAAGAAAATGGCGCCCTTTCCCAGGCGGTGCACGACGATGGATGTAACAAACAGGGTATTCCCGTTGTTGACCTGCGAGTCGGTGCCCACAAACAGGTTGTACTCTCCCTCGCTGGAGGTAAAGTCTCTGATGATGCCTATGGCCTTCTCAATGGCGAGTTTGCCGTGAGTGCAACTGTAGACGTGGTTCAATGGATTTCACACACCCCTTCTGCGAGAACCGGGGGCGTGAAAGCGAAGGGGAAAAGCTGGCGAATGGTTAAAATGTTCTCCCGGCCGATTATACATCATTTGCCGCATGGTACAATGACAAAAGCAAGGAAAGGCAGCGATCAGCGCGCAGCGACCAGAAAAGACAGCAGGCAGCAATCAGAAAAGACAGCAATCAGCGCACAGCTGGCAGCTGGCAGGAAAGGCAATAGACCGGTAAACGGTAAACGGTGAACAGTAAACGGATGGTCGGGCCCGGAAACTCTTCGTTGTCATTTCGATACGAAGCGTTAGCGAAGTGACGGCGTACCCCTAGCGAAGCGGCAGGGTGGAAATCTCGGTTTTTACAGGCGTCAGGGCTTTGGAAACAGAAGGTCAAGCCCGAGAT
>CAZBLL010000191.1:0-3705 GCA_964492625.1 uncultured Synergistaceae bacterium | reverse complement strand
TAAACGGTGAACGGTAAACGGTAAAACCAAAGCAAAAACAAAACCAGTTTTCACCGCAGAGGTCGCAGAGGTAGCAGAGAAAAACAACACCAAATTTCTGTGTAGGGGCAAAAGCAAGTGGCATGAAGACGATGGCGGATGGCGGAAAAAACAGTTGGCAGCGCACAGCATGCAGCAGTCAGATGGCAGAAAGGGCATTAAACCCGTAAACGGTTAACAGTGAACGGTGAACGGGAGAATCAAGTTCGGGGGCGAGATTTCTACCCTGCCGCTTCGCTCGGGGCACGCCGTCACTCCGCTTACGCTTCGTATCGAAATGACAGCAGAAGCCAGGAGACGATTGCTGATGGCGGATTCGGAATGACATCAGGGGCAAGAGACGAGGGCGGAATATTTTGTGTTTTGACATATTCGTTATATTATTAGGGATATTCTGCCTACTGATATAACGTTATGTTGGGGTTGGGGTTTTGGCGCGAATACCAGATGCTCTGCTTTTGCAGAGGTTTCCCGTTATTTTCGATGTTTCGGAGGCGCTTCAGATTCTACGGGAATACGAGGATCCTCGAGGCAAGTTGCAACACCTTGCCGATAATGGCATTGTGCGGCGAGTACGGCGCGGCCTGTACGCTGTTGCTCCTGAGTATAGACAGTTTTTCCCCCGGGAGATTTTGGCAAACCGGATTTATGCGCCTTCCTATATTTCGTTCGAGTGGGCGCTATCATTTCACAATCTTATCCCCGAGCAAGTCTTTGAAATTGGCTCCTCGGCCATGCGTAACTCACCTTCTTCAAGAACCAAAAAGTTTGATACCTGTGAGGGTGTTTTTGTTTACAGGTTCATTCCGCCTGATGTTTTTCCTCTGGGAGTAAGGCAGTACGACGCGCCTTATGCTGACAGGCGCACTGCCGTTTTCAGCATGGCCTCCCCTGAAAAGGCTCTGGCGGACAAGGTGTTTTTTCAAAGGAATCTGGAACCAAGCGTGCGGGATATGCAAACCTACCTTATAGACGACATGAGGATAGAGAGGGAATCGCTGATTGAGCTTGACCTGAATTTGTTAGGCGGGATATCTGAGGCGTACGCTTCGACAAAGGTTGCGGCTCTGGCAAGGACCGTGGGAAGGATAAGGGAATGATCTATAACGCCGTTAATGATTGCAGGGAGAATCTGCAGAGAGTGATTCTGCTTGCGCTAAGCAGGGAAAGGTTTTTTATAGACCATGTTTTCTATGGTGGGACTGCCCTGCGTATTTTGTATGGCCTTAAAAGATTTTCTGAGGACCTGGATTTCGCTTACCATGGGTCAGCCAGTGAGTTTTTCTGGAAACCTTTTAAGGCTGTTATTGATAAAAC
Source organism: uncultured Synergistaceae bacterium (assembly GCA_964492625.1). Taxonomy (GTDB): domain Bacteria; phylum Synergistota; class Synergistia; order Synergistales; family Thermovirgaceae; genus CAZBLL01. The sequence goes on along the minus strand of CAZBLL010000191.1, from coordinate 2,349 downwards.
CATTCGGGCATACGGTTTCGCCTTATCGGAAATAGCCGAAAAACAGGGCGGGGAAACTTCCAAAATGATTGTTTCGGTGATGCTGAAGGAAAGTATCGAACGAAGAGACGGGTTAACTGGCGGCAATCCGCAGGATGTTTCTTCTATCCACCCTCACAGGAAAATCAAGGTTCGGCTTGAAATTGATACGAGCATTCCATATTCACCGGAAATGGTTACCGAGCAGGTTCTTTCACCTTCGCCTTTTCTGGTTACGACATACTCCATGCCGGATCTGTTTGCCGGGAAAATGCACGCAGTGCTTTGCCGCAACTGGAAAACCAGGGTGAAGGGGCGGGACTGGTTTGACATGCTCTGGTATCTTGGGCGAGCTACACCTGTCAAAAGAGATCATCTGGAGGCGAAAATGATTCAGTCCGGGAACCTGGGACCCGGAACACCGCTTACAAACGAGCGTTTCAGCGAAATATATGTGGATGTCTGCAAAAGTGTTGATTTTGGAAGGGCTTTCGAGGATGTGGAACCGTTTCTGCTCAGAGATGACGCGTTGCTCTGGAAGGAAGCGTTTGCAAGGGAGAGGATGAAGAACCTGGTTTCGAGGTTTGAGTTTGTTTGAAGACCAAAGTACCGATGGCGGAAAGAGCAGGAGACAGGAATCAGGTGGCAGGGAGCAGGGAGCAGGAGACAGGAGGCAGGAATCAGGAAGGTCAAAGGCAAAACCAGTTTTCACCACAGAGGTCGCAGAGGTCGCAGAGAAGATCAACACCAAATTTCTGTATAAAGGCAAGGTCAAGGACGAGATCTCCGCCAGTAGGCGGATCCGGTACGTCCGACCACCGGCGGATTCGACCTCACCTGGAAACGCTCGGGATGACAGGCTTTAGGTGTCATTCCGATACGAAGCGTTAGCGAAGTGAGGAATCTCGCCTTGTCAGGCGTCAGGAATCAGGGAACAGGAGACAGGAAAGGCGATGAGCCCGTAAACGGTAAACGGTGAACGGTGAACGGGAACGGCAAGAAACCGATGGCGGGGTTGAAAATGCACTCCCGTGCTTTTGCCTTGGCGGACAAAGACGCCTATACTCCTGCCAATGGGAGGTTGGATACATGCGAATAGCGGTTCTTGTAAAGCAGGTTCCCGATTCAGACGATGTTCAGATGGACGAATCAACGGGCACGATGGTCCGGGAAGGCGTGGGCGCCATCATCAACCCGCTGGACCTTAACGCCCTTGAGGCGGCCCTTGAACTTAAACGGGACAGAAACGCCACGGTTACGGTGTTTTCGATGGGTCCTCCCCGAACGGAGGAAGCGCTTCGCGAGGCTATGGCCCTTGGCGCGGACGAGGCGCATCTTGTTTCGGACACGGCCTTCGCCGGAGGAGACACATGGGCTACGGCGGTGACGCTGGCGGCGACGCTGCGCACAACCGGCCCGTGGGACATGATCCTTGCGGGAGAAAAGGCCACTGACGGAGAAACGGGCCAGGTGGGACCGGAAACAGCCGCCCTTCTGGATGCGCCCTGCTCCACTTACGTAAGCGAAATGGAAATGGGCGACGATTCGGTCACTGTTACCAGGTCGGTGGAAGACGGTCTGGAACGACAGCGGCTGCCGTTGCCCTGCCTGCTTACGGTGCTGCGCTCGCTGAACGAACCATCGATGCCCACGCTGTCGGGAAAGAAGCGGGGCCGGAGGGCGGAGCTGCCGGTGATGAACGCGGCTTCCCTGAATATATCGCCCGGGGCGGCGGGCCTCAAGGGTTCGGCCACAAGGGTGGTAAAGGTTTTTTACCCGTCGCTGACGCGCGACGGGGCCAGATATTCGGGCAAGGACCTTGACGAAGGCATACAGAGGCTGGTCGAGGAGCTGCAAAGCCGCGCCCTGCTCCAGCGGGGTGAAAAGCCATGACCCTGGGCGGGGTAAACGGGCCTCTGCTGGTTCTTGGAGAAGCGCGCGGAGGCGTTATTTCGGGCGTTACATGGGAACTTACCGGCAAGGCTCGACAACTGGCCGACGAAGTTAAACGCGAGGTAGTGCTATTGCTGATGTCGGGCGGGCTCGACAACGACCCGGCGACAACCGGATACAGGGGAGCCGACAGGGTGATAGACGTGCGGCATCCGTCGCTTGCCCTTTTCAACCAGGAGATACAGGCCAGGGTGCTGCTTGAGGTGCTGAAAAGGGAACGTCCATCGATGGTTCTGGCTCCGGCAACTTCGTCGGGACGTACGGTGATGCCCATCGCGGCGGCCGGGGCAAAGACGGGCCTGACGGCCGACTGCACGGGGCTTGAAATAGAAAAGGAAACGGACCTGCTTCTGCAGACGAGTCCGGCCATAGGCGGTA
>CAZBLL010000190.1:0-3742 GCA_964492625.1 uncultured Synergistaceae bacterium | reverse complement strand
CAGGGGCGACTACGGAGAGGACATTGTAAAAACCCTGGTGAAACTGACCGGCGCCCACATGGGTGTGATTTACGCCGCCGGGGAAGACGGACGCTACTTTTCACCCGCTTTCGCCCTGGGCATGGAGCCCGACGCCTGGGAACCGATCGATCTGAAAACTTTTCAGGGGATGCTGGGGCTTTCCTCCTGTTCGAGTGGCGTGGTAAGCCTTGTCAGGCCCGCCGGGGATACGCCCTTTGTTTTCAGAGGTCCGGGCGGCGTGACCGAGGCCAGGGAGATTCTGGTGACTACCCTGCGCAGCGCCTCCGGCCCGGAAGGGCTTATCTGCCTGGGCTCCCTTACAGGGTTCCAGGGAGACGCCCGCGAACTGCTGGAAAACACCATCTCCACACTATCGACCGGCCTGGGCAGGGTGATATCTTCAGAACGCATCGCCCGTATGACGCGGGAACTGAGAGAAAAGAACGAGGAACTTCAGTCGCAGACGGAGGAGCTCAAAAGGCAAGCCGAGGAACTGCAGGAGCAGAACGTGGAGATAGAACAACAGCGAAACCAGGTGGAGGAATCAAGCCGGTTAAAGAGCGAGTTCCTTTCGAACATGAGCCACGAACTGAGAACGCCGCTCAACTCTATTCTGGCGCTTTCCGGCGTACTGCTCCGCAAGGGTCGCAAACTGCCCGAGGAGCAGGAATCTGAATATCTCGATATAATCGAACGCAACGGCAAACAATTGCTGGACCTCATCAACGATATACTGGATCTTTCAAAGATAGAATCGGGCGGCGCAGAGGTGGCGGCTTCGTTCTTTACCCTTTCGGATACTATCGGAAATCTGGCCGAGACGCTGGGACCTCTGGCCGCAGAAAAGGGCATTGACCTGAAACTGGGCATACCCGACGACCTGCCCCCTCTTAAAAGCGACGAGCCCAGGATCCGCCAGATAATCAGGAACCTGATGGGCAACGCCATAAAGTTCACAACCGATGGCGAAGTGCGCGTAAACGCCAGCGTGCGGAACGGAGAGGCCTTTATCGAGGTCAGCGATACGGGAATAGGAATAGCCGAAAAAGACCTGACCGATATTTTCGACGAGTTCCGGCAGGCGGACGGCTCGGCTTCCAGGCAGTTCGGCGGGACGGGTCTGGGTCTGGCGATAGCGCAAAAAACGGCCCTGCTGCTGGGGGGCGTCATAAGTGTCGAAAGCACTCAGGGCAAGGGGTCGACATTCACACTCAGGTTGCCGCTCCGTTATCCCGGTCCCTTTGCGCCGGAAGATCTTACAGTGGTTCACGCCGGCGCCCTGGAAAGCGCGCCCGAGGAAACAAATGCAACGGGCGACACTGGAAACGCTACAAAGGACATGCCGCGCATTCTGCTTGTGGAAGACAACGACATTGCGGCCGAACAGGTCAAGGGTCTTATAGAAGACGAACATATGGCCCGGGTGGACGTCGCCTCCGACGGAAAACAGGCTCTTGACTACATGGCTTTGCATAAGCCTCCCCACGCCATTATTCTGGATCTGATGATGCCCGGCATCGACGGATTCGAGGTGCTGGACAAGCTGCGGGGAACAGAGGAAACCGCCCGGATACCCGTTTTAATACTTACCGCAAAGGACCTCAACAGGGCGGAACTCTCGCGCCTGAGAAACAACAACGTACAGCAACTTGTTCAAAAGGGCGGCGTCGACAGGAGCGACCTCGTTTCCAGGGTCGGATCCCTTCTGGAAAACCCGGCGCATACAGACGGTAATTCCCGGGCCCACATACTTGTCATAGAGGATAACCCCGATAACCTGACTACTCTCAAGGCCATACTGCAGAACGGGCATGTCATAGACTGGGCCTCAAGTGGAAGAGAAGGCCTCGACAAGGCTACGGGCCTGAAACCCGGCCTTATACTGCTTGATCTTTCGCTGCCCGACATGGACGGGTTCGAGGTTCTCCGGAGGTTGCGGGAGGACGAGGCCACCAGAGATATTCCCGTGGCCGCCGTTACGGCCAGGGCCATGAAAGGCGACCGCGAAAAGGCGCTGAAGGCCGGATGCGCGGAATATGTCACCAAGCCGGTGGACCGTGACCAGCTTCACAGCGTGGTCGAAAAACTGCTGAAGAGAAATTCAACAACAGAAAGGGAGGGCCATTAGCCTTGCTGATACTTGCCGTTGACGACCGCAAAGACAATCTTTTGACCATGGAGGCCGTACTGGGGGACATACTCCCCGACGCCAGCATACTGACGGCCCGCAGCGGAAACGAGGGGCTGCAGGAGGCCGTGGAAAAGAAACCCGACGTTATTCTGCTGGACCTGAGAATGCCCGGCATGGACGGCTACGAAGTGTCGCGAAAACTGAGAGAAAACCCCGAAACCAGATCCATACCCATAATCGCAGTTACGGCGCTGGATACCTCCGTGGGGAACAAGGTCCGTGCTCTCGACGCCGGGGCCGACGCTTTTCTTGTAAAGCCGATAGACGAAACGGAACTGCTGGCCCAGCTCAGGGTTATGCTGCGGATCAGGGAGGCCGAGGTCACGCTGCAGAAGGAAAAAAGCGTGCTCGAACACAAGGTGCGTGAGCGGACGAGCGAGCTGGAAGAAAGCTACAGATCCATAGAACAAACGCTGGAAGAAACCGTCTACGTGCTGGCCAAGACCGTAGAATCCAGAGACCTGTATACGTCGGGACATCAGAAACGCGTGGCGGAGCTGGGCCTGGCGATGGCCAGGAAAATGGGATTCAGCGATTTCGGCCAGAAAAGCGTGTATATGTCGGGCCTTATTCACGACATAGGCAAGATACAGATACCCAGCGAAATACTCAGCAAGCCGGGAAAAATCAACGATGCGGAGCTGGCGATGATACGCGAGCACGCCACGACAGGGCACGGCATACTGAAAACCATTCAGTTCCCCTGGCCGGTGGCGGATATAGTAAAGCAGCATCACGAACGAATGAACGGCTCAGGCTACCCGCTGGGTCTTAAAGGCGACGACATACTGCTGGAATCGCGAATAATAGCCGTTGCCGACGTAGTGGAGGCCATGTCGAGCCACAGGCCATACAGGGCGGCTCTTGGCCTGGAGGAGGCCCTTGCGGAGGTTTCAAACCGCAGCGGCGACCTGTACGACCCCGACGCGGTGCAGTCGTGCCTGGAACTGTTCGAAAAAGACCGATTCGTGTTCCCCGAGGTGAATCCGCTGTGAAAAAGACCAACGCGGCCCGCCTGCTGGAGAACATGGGGGTAGATTTTGAACTGTGGAACTACGAAGTGGACCCGTCGGACGTAAGCGCTCCCGCCGTAGCCGAAAAGATAGGCCTGCCCGCGGAGCAGGTTTTCAAGACGCTTGTGGCCCAGGGCGACAGAACGGGCGTTCTGATGGCCTGCGTTCCAGGCGACGCGGACCTGGACCTCAAGGCCCTTGCCGCCGCCTGCGGCGACAAAAAGGTGGAGATGGTACACCTGAAGGACGTTCAGAAACTGACTGGCTACATCAGGGGAGGCGTTTCGCCTCTGGGGACAAAAAAGCCCTACCCTGTATATCTTGACGAAAGCGCAATGACCTACGACCGCATCTGCGTCAGCGCCGGGGCCCGTGGTCTTCAGCTTTTCATAGCGCCCGCCGACCTGCAGCAGGCCGCCGGGGCCAAACTGGCCGCCCCTACCACGAAGTAAGAGACGGGAAGCGTAAGGCGGGGGATCCCGAATCCCGCCGGGGGGCGGGGAGGTGGAAGAGCCGG
>CAZBLL010000189.1:0-3749 GCA_964492625.1 uncultured Synergistaceae bacterium | reverse complement strand
TGCCCCTCTGCGGTGAAAACTGGTTTTGTTTTTGCTTTGGTTTTACCGTTCACCGTTGACCGTTTACCGGTTTTAAGCCTTTGGTCTTACCTTTCCTTTTCTGTTGTTGTCAGTTCAGGAAGAAGCCGTATCGCCCAGTATTTCCGAAAGAGAAGAAGCCAATCGCTATCCAATGAGATCCCTGGCCTGCCAGTCAAGTAGCATTCCCTGATGATCGGGGCAATAACATGGTTGGGCGGCAACACGTTTGCAGCCTGGGTGTAAGACGTCTCTGACGCCTTTGTCATGAATCTCAGGCGGGGGTAGCCTGTCCCTGGTCCCAGACGCCATGTCGACCGATCATCAGCCGAATCCGAAATGTCCCAGCCGACGAAAGTGCCCGGGCTCTGCATCTGCGATGTTGTCGCCCCTGAACCCCCGGCGCTTACCGACATGCCCGAAGCATCGATGTCCCAGTAGGAACTGTCGATAGCACCTGTATTGCGGCCCGTGAGGCCGCCGCAATAATCTCCCGTGCCGGTTACTGCCGCTGCAGAAAAGGAGTTTTCAATAGAACTTCCTCCTTTGTTGTACCCTGTAAGACCCCCAACATATGTTTCCCCGGAAACGTTGCCACCGGCACATGTATTTGTTACTGTGCTGTTGCTGTTTGTATAGCCCGCCAAACCTCCAACGTAGCTATGCCCTTCGACCGTTCCTTCGAAAGAAACCCCACCGATTGTTCCAAAGAAAATATAACCAGCCAGGCCGCCAACTCTGTTGTTCCCTGTGATGCTTGCCTCATCGATTCCCAGGTTTCTTATATCCGCCCCGTTAACATATCCGAACAGACCCGCATAATCGGTTGCGGGGCGGTTGACCGTAAGGCCTGTAATCGTATGCCCCAACCCGTCGAAACGGCCTGTAAATTGGTTGGAAGGGCTGTAACCATTGTAATTCCCTATAGGGTCGAACCCGCTCCCACCGTTCCATTCCGCCGTCTCCGATGCGTCGATATCGGAACCAAGAGCAAAAAACCCCTGTGGCTTGCCGGATATTCCCTGCAGATCCGTTTTAGTACGGGAGCCCTGGGCTCCAAGCTCGTTAATAACGTAATAAGTCCTTTCAATTCCGTCGCGGCCCAGTTTGGTGAAAAAGCTGTATCCATCGGGCAGGTTTATGGGAGCTTTTACCATGTAGGCTGCGTTCCCGGAGGGACTATCCCCTTGCCCGTAGTAAAGGACCAGCTTCGCGAGGCCCGATCCGTACAGTTCACTGCTGATCACCACATTGCGCCCGGCGTTGAGCGTAAGGATCCCTGACGTCCACGTTATGGAATCATCAACGAATATGTCCCCGTCGCCATCTCCGTCTCCGGTCGACTGTATTTCCACGTTGCTGGTTTCAAGGCTTGTTGATATTTCCGTTCCGGTCATGTCCCCGCCGCTTGCGGCGATCGTGAAGTCAGTCGGGTCTATGAGCCATGTGCCCGTTTCACCATCTTCGGCCTTCGTGGTCACATGGATGTCGTCGTCGATGTTCATCTTCGCGGCGGAGGTCTCTATGAACCCGCCGTCTGCACCAAGGGGTGCGGAAGCGTCAAGTGTACCGCCGACTGCTATGCGGTCGTTTTCCATGTCGCCCATCAGGTATATTTCGCCATTTTCGCCACTTGAGAGTGTCCTTGCCTCCGTTATGCCCGTGTGGTTTATCACGGTCGTCTTTAAATCCCCGGCGGCTTTGGCCGTGATATAGACCAGGCCTCCGTCGGCTCTTATGGCTCCGCCCTGTTCTATAATGGCGTCGATGGCGGCTTCTTCCACCTGAAGCTTTACGGGGCCTCCAGGGTCCAGAACAACCCGGCTTCCCGCGCCCAGGAGCACACCGCCTTCGTTTGCGGTGATATTGCCTGTGTTTTCAATTTTAGCGGCGATCATTACTACATATCCGCCCCCCGAGGCCGTAATGTCCCCCCTGTTGACTATCCGCCCGGGGCTGTCGCCGTTGAATGCGTAGTTGCCGCTCATAAAGTCATCGTTGCCGATATCAAGGGTGGATATAATCAGATCGCCTACGTTGACCTGCGAGGAACCGCCAAAAACAACACCGGCCGGGTTTATGATAAAAACCCGGCCGTTAGCCTTGAAGGCGCCCTGGATATGAGATACTTCGCTACTGATAACCCTGTTGAGAGCTGCAGATGTTGAGGATGGCTGATCAAAGGTCACGCTGTTGTTCTCACCTATGGAGAAATCCTGCCAGTCGATCACCATGTTCTCCGACCTCTGGCTTATCGTCATGTCTGTCCCATTGCTATTGATGGTTCCGTTCCCCGCAACTATGGTCCCACCTGCAGGAATATCCGACGCGTAAAGAGGCGGCACATAACCGGCCAGAAGCAAAGCAAAAAATAGCAACAATAAAGCACGATATTTAATGTAAGAACTCAAGCTCAGCGAAATCTCCCTGTTATAAGGCGTTTATAGCCGTAAATTATTTGAATCTCCCGATTATGAAATGGATTAACCCAAACTTCTAATCTCAATTTACCCCTAATCAAGCCCATTTGCAAGGGGGTCTTGCTGTTGATGTCTTGCGGTTGCTTTCCCGTTTACCTTTGACCGTCCACCGGTATAACGCCCTTCCCGCCCCTCTGCGGTGAAAACTGGTTTTGTTTTTGCTTTGGTTTTACCGTTTACCGTTCACGGTTCACCGTTCACCGGTTTAAAGCCCTTGCTGCCCCCTGTCTCCTGGTTTTTTCGGTTCACGACTCACGATTCACGGCTACTGAGTCCTGTCTCCTGCTCCCTGCCACCTGCCACCTGCCACCTGCCACCTGCCACCTGTTCCCTGTCACCTTGCCTTTGCCCTTGCGATCCTCATTCCATGAAACTATAATATCTTGTGGGAAAATCCCACCAGGGTGGTGACAAGGAATGTCCGCTATCTCTTTAAAAGTGGATAACAAGGGCCGGGTAACGCTTCCAACCAAACTACGAAAGAACCTTGGAATCAAACCAGGCGACACGCTTTTCCTCCAGGAACAGGCCAAACACTTTGTCCTGAAAAAAGCGGTCAACCCTTTTGATGTTCTGGCATCAGATGCCGCAAGAGAACACGAGGAGGGCAAAACCATTGGTCTCAAGGACGTTGCCGCCGAGTTGGATGTAGACCTTGGATAAAGAGGACAGTCAGCAATATTGCGTCGAATTTACTACAGGCTACAGGCGCAGGGGAGCGGGATCAGTGTTGTCCGCACCCCCCTGCGCCTCGATTTATTAGCCCATTGTTCCTGTGTTCTTGTTCCAGAAACCAGGTGTGAAACGACTTGCAACTACAATTAACAGTGAAAGACCTGTGAAAACGAGGCCTGTTGCCAAAAGCCCGTAATTCATTACAAGGATCGGGAGCGAGGCGAAAATAAACCAGAAATACAGTGATATTATCGAAAAGGAAAGGGACCAGTGGCTGAGGGCTTCGGTCTGAAAATCAGGATCCACGAGGCGAAGTAGAAGAATTCCAGTAGCTCCTACCCCTGTACACTGGCCAAAACTTATTATGCTTCGCTCGAACCAGTCTTTTTCAGGAAGCATTTTCCTGCCCAGATAGATGGTTACAAAAACTGTAACAACGAGACCGACAGCGCAGAGTACCGTTATTGGAACCATGAACTGCCAGACTGCATTGGCAGGAAGGGAAATAATGGCGGCTACTAGAAGGTAGTCAACGAAAGCCCCCATAAGCCTGGCTTTGACGACCGGATCTATAAG
>CAZBLL010000188.1:0-3754 GCA_964492625.1 uncultured Synergistaceae bacterium | reverse complement strand
GGCTGCTGACGTCGTAGAAACAGAGTCCGTTTTGGCCATCCGGCCCCCGCGCTTTCCACGCGGGGGGGCTTTTCTATGTCCTTCCGGGGTTACCGGAGGTCACTCCTTATGAAATAATGTATGGACAGAAGGGGAGTGTCCCAATGTCCATCGCAATGATCATTCTCGGCGTATTTGCGGGGGGCGCCGCCGGATACGCGGTAAAACTGCCGGCGGGCGTCCTGGTGGGGGGGCTTGTGGGAGGGATCATCGTCAAGGCGCTCCTGTCGGGACCAGCGAAGGAGCTCCCGGTGCTTTCCATCGTTTCCCAGCTCATGGTAGCTCTGGTCATCGTCCTTCAGTCGGATACGGTGTCTCTCAGGGCCCTGCCCCGGATAGTTCCCGTAGCTTTTTTCTACAGTCTCTGCCTGGTGGCCTTCAGCCTGCTTTTCGCCCTTGTGCTTGAGAAGTTCTTCGGAGTCGATACGCTTACCGCCCTGTTCTCGGCCGCCCCGGGAGCGCTTTCCGGCATGGGTATAGCCTCGGCCGATGTGGGAGCCAACGCTCCTGTAGTGCTTGCCATCCATGTCGTCAGGGTGGTTACCGTTCTGGTTACCGTGCCCCTTATCGCCGGCTGGTGGATGGCCAGATGACTTCCGGAAAAAAGACGTTCATAGTTTCATGGGCGGCCACGTATCTTGTACAGGCCTATGTTTCGACGTTTTTTCTCTACCCGCTGTTTCTGAAGAATTCCGGTTACAGTTTTTCGCTCATCGGCTGGTTGATGAGCATTTTTTTCATCGCGGCCACCGTCGCCAGACCCTTCGCCGGGTGGATGAGTGAAAAACTGGGCATACGCAGGACCTTTCTGCTGGGTGCGTTGTGGTTGCTGGCTGTCTCCATCCCGTTGCTGTGGGTCCGTAGCGTTGCGTTCCTGCTGCTTCTAAGGGGGTTGCTGGGGGCCGGTTTCGGGCTGTGCATGGTCTCGATTACGGCGCATCAGGCGTTGAGTTTTCCCGAAGAAACGCGAGGGAACGCTTTTTCTCTTATAGCCCTGGCCTATGTTATTCCTCAGATATCGATATTTCCGCTTTCCGACCTCTTGCTTTCGTCGGGATGGGACCTGGGGTATCTTGTGATATTGCCTGTTCTGGCTGGCTTGACAGTGATTACGGCGTTCTACGTGCCCGATCTGGGTTCGGCCGAAGAAACCGGCAGGGAACCCTGGGGTACATGGGAGGAACTTCGGCGGGTGCGGGGGCTGTTGCCCCTGCTGTTTTCGGTTTTTCTGTTCGGTCTCATAAATTCTTTCGGTATCCAGTATATTCCGCCTATTCTGGGATTGCAGGGTCTGGTCCCGAGCGCGTTTCTGGTGGCCAACGCGGTAATGTCCATTATCATAAGGATAGCGGGAAGTAAGCTGATGGACAGGATCTCGCGAAAAACCTTCGCCGGTTTTACCTCGGCGTGGCTGGGTCTGATAATACTGCTTGTCCTGACAGCCAGAACGAACCCGGCCATTATCGGCCTGGGGCTGGCGTATGGCCTGGGCATGGGTTTTGGTTTTCCAATACACCTGGCTCTGGTTCCGGATACGGCTCCGGCGCATCTGCGCCCCAAGTGCGTGAGTCTGGCCTTTTTTGCCATGGACCTCGGCTGGATACTTTCGTCTCTGGGGGCTGGGTACATAGCCGAGGCGCTGGGCGTGAGGATGCTGGTGGGGCTGTTCGGCCTCACAGGTCTGACCGGCGGTTTCGCGGTGTACTTGTTCGGCTGGAGGCCGATATTGAACAAAACGTAGAACCAAAGGCGTGAAACGCGAGACGTCAGACGTAATGTCAAAGGTGCAAGGCATAGTTATTAAGGAGCAGATGGATGGATAGTATTAACGAAAGAGCCCATTGCAGGCTTGAAGCATGGAAAGCGGCAATCGATGTCGTTAAACTTGTTTACAAGCTTACTAAACAATTCCCTGACGAAGAACGATATGGTCTGGTAACCCAGATGCGTCGTTGCGCAGTTTCGATACCGAGTAACATAGCTGAAGGAGCTGGTCGAGGGTCTACCAGGGAGTTCATACGTTTTCTCTTTATAGCGAGAGGTTCTATCTGTGAACTCGAAACTCAGTTCTTTTTGAGCAAAGAGCTTGGTTATCTCTCCAGTTTGGAGGAAGCCTCAAGTTCATCCAACAGGGTTTTTCAGCTTGTCTGCGGCCTTATTCGGTCATTGGAGAAAAATGTTGATAAATGCTAAAAAGGCTTCATTGGAATGGTCCAAACGCTTTTTGTATTTTCGTCTAACGTCTGACGTCTTACCTTTTAGCGACTTTCTTCGCAAATCCCGACATGTTCTCAAAAGCATATTTATTGGTTCGGAATGAAAGGAGCGATAGAGATGGATCTGCACACGTTTTTCAGTCAGGAAGTTAAACCGGCTCTTGGGTGTACCGAACCGGGAGCGGTAGCCCTTGCGGCGGCTTCCGCGGCCCGGCGCCTCGACGGCGAGTTGGAAAAGATACACTTGCGACTCTCCGCCAATATTTTCAAGAACGGTCTGAATGTGGGAATCCCCGGAGCGGGGGGGCTAAAGGGCAACCTTCTGGCGGCGGCTCTTGGAGCACTGGCGGGTGACCCGGACAAGGGTCTTATGGTTCTTTCCGACATCTCCGACAGTGACGTTCTGAAAGCGAAGGCAATGCTGGAAGAGGGAATGATTTCGCAGGAAGTAGTCGACGATGTTCCCAAGGTTTACGCCGAGGTTGATCTGTCGGGCGGCGGCGAAACGGCTATGGCCGTTGTGTCGGGGCGGCACGACAGGATCGCCGAAATACGCAAAAACGGAAAGGTTGAACAAAGACAGACTGAATCCGGGATGGGCGGAGCGGCCAGACCAGCCTACATGGAGCATCTGCTTGCGCAGGATATGGAGGGGCTCTGGGAGCTTGCCGGAACCATAGACGGGGAACTCAGGAGTTTTATGCATGAGGGCGCCGAAATGAACCTGGGAATGTCGCGCAGGGGGCTCGGCGAACCGTGGGGCCTGGGAGCGGGATATGTTCTGGGCAACAAGGGCCCTCAAGACGATATGCTGTGGAAGATCAAGGCCTGGACGACAGCCGCAGCGGATGTTCGCATGGGGGGAGGGCCATGGCCGGTGATGAGCAGCGCGGGAAGCGGCAACCACGGGATCACCGCAATAGTGCCGGCAGCGGTGGCTGGAGAGGAATGGGGATCCAGCCGCGGTGAAATAGCCGAAGCGCTGGCTTTGAGCCATCTGGTCACAGGCTATATCAAGGCGCACACGGGACGCCTGACCCCCGTATGCGGCTGTGCTGTCGCTGCGGGTTCCGGGGCTGCGGCGGCTCTTGTGCGCCTGTCGAAGGGAACGCCCGCACAGGCGGGGCAGGCCGTGGCGTCGCTTCAGTCGGCTATTCTGGGTATGGTGTGCGACGGGGCAAAGGGTTCCTGCGCTCTCAAGGTGGGTGCGGCTGCGGGCGAAGCCTGGATCTCGGCAATTCTGGCCCTTGAGGGCTACGGTGTGCAGGACCGCCAGGGCGTAGTGTCGCCCGATCTCAGGGAAACGGCCAGGAACGTTGGAGTTTTCAGCAGCATAGGTCTGGCCCCAGCTGATTCGGTTATTATAAAAATATTACAGGGAAAAGCCTAGGCAAAGCCTAGGCTGGAAGTACGAGGACCGGGCACGGCGCCTGTTCCACGAGGACCTCGCCGGTACTTCCTATTATCAGTTCCCACAGTTCGCCGTGGGTGGAAAGCCC
>CAZBLL010000187.1:0-3755 GCA_964492625.1 uncultured Synergistaceae bacterium | reverse complement strand
TCTCCATCCAGCGGAGAAACCCTGCCGCCAAGAATGAAGTACAACCCCTGGTATACTCCGGCCTGTTCCATGCTGATCATGTCTTCCACGGTCTCAATCACACAGAGAGTGCTTCTGTCTCTCAATGGATCCATACATATGGAACAGGGGTCATGTGTGGACAGATTCCCGCACCTGGAACAGGTAACTGTGCGGCTTCTTAGATCGTTAAGGACATCGCCCAGCTCAACGGCGAAGGATGAAGGCTGCTGAAGAAGAAAAAGCACAAATCGTCTGGCGGTCTTGTCTCCAACACCGGGAAAACGGCCGAACAGCCTTGTCAGTCGCTCAAAAGGCTCGGAAACAGCCAAAGGGCAAAAACCCTCCTTTCTCTAGAAAAGCCCCGGGATGCCCAGGTTTCCACCCAGCTTCCCGAGTCTTTCACGGCTAAGATCACCGGTTTTTCTGGCCGCTTCGTTTATCGCCGCGAGCACCAGATCCTCCAGTATCTCCTTGTCATCAGGGTCGAGCACCTCGGGGTCTATGGAAATACCCAGAATATCTCCACGTCCATTGGCCGTTACCTTTACCATTCCCCCGCCGGAAATACCTTCGACTCTTTCTTCTGCGAGCTGTTCCTGTGCTTTCGCCATTTCGGCCTGAAGCTTCTGGGCCTGTTTAAGCATCTGGTCCATTTTCATTCATATCATCTCCCTGTTGTTGTAATTCCCGAAAAGTTTGAAACTCAATGGTGATAGGCAGAACCTCTTCGTATAGATTCGGCCCTGTAAAGTTGCTCGAACAGAAACAGAAGACACATCTCATGGGTAAAAGTCATTGGTGACATAGATATAGATGCATCGGCCCTTACGCGCACTGCGTCCGACACCCCGTATGAACCCCCGACACAGAATATCATTTTTCCGGATGTTTCTCCCGCCGCGCCACCCAGCCACCGGCTGAAGGAAACGCTGTTCATGCTCCGGCCTTTTTCGTCGAGTAAAACGAGCATATCCCTTTGACCAACCTGCCGAAGTATGCGCTCGCCCTCTTCCCCGAGCCCTTCCGGTGGTTTTTTCCCGCTTTTGCGGACGGTCTCCCATTCGCACGAAAGCGCCTTCTTCACCCGGGTGAGGTAATATTCAACGCCCATAAGAACCCATTTTTCCCTGGGGCGATCGACCGTTATCACCAGGATCTTCAAGAACTGGCGCCTTTCCTCGCTACGTTAGCGGCCTTTTTTCGGTTTGACAAGCGCTTTACGGCGAAACGCTCCTGCCTTTCTCTTTCGGCGAGAACGGATTTGATTCTCCTGAGATCACCGGCCAGAGAGGGTAGAACGGTGTGTTCCAGTGTGTTCACCTTGAGTATTGTTTTTTTGAGTTCCTTTTCAAGCGCGTTCAGTTTGGAACTGAGATTGATATAGGTCCATACAAGCGACCGGACACCCTCCAGGGCTTCCAGTAAATCATCTACGTGAAGCGATGCAAGCGCAGGGTCAACAAAAGATATGCCGAACGCATCCGCATCCTGTTCGGAAAGCCGGAACTGCTGATATCTGCAACCCATCAACGTGTGATTCGCGACATGCACCCCTGTGGGGGCTGTACCGCCCATCAGAAGCCTCATTATGGACTGCCCCTCGAAAAGACGTACAAGTGCGTAGGAAAAGGAGATACCCGAACAAGCCTCTTCCATCCGCCCCCGAACATCCTTCAGGCGCCTTCGGTCTTCCTCGATCGCCCTGATAAGGGCGTCCTTTTTGCGCTCCAGAAGCTGCCGACCGAACGTAACCGTTTCTATCCGTCTGCGCAGTGAAATGATCTGGTCCCTTGTGGGTGACCGCTGCTCGCTCACGGCGTCGGGACATCTCCCAGCTTTTCTATAACTATCCGTTCCGGAATCCGGAAAAGTTCCTCCCTGGGAAGGCCGGAAAGACAGCTCCAGGCAGCCTCCAGGCTTTCGGCCAGGGTTCGTTTCGAATCGTTCTGATTGACGAAACGCTCATCCATGGCCTCTCCAAAGGAAAGATAGCGTTTTTCAACATCGGTCAGCCCATCGTCTCCGACAATGAGCCTTAGTCTGTACACTTCCCTGGCCCTTGCATAGGCGGCGTACATCTGGTCGGCCAGCACTCTGTGCTCCTCTACGGTCCTTTTCTTGCCGATACCCTTGTTCATCAATCTACTCAAACTAGGGAGAACGTTTACCGGCGGATACACTCCTCTTTCGTGCAACCCCCGGTCAAGGACTATCTGGCCTTCTGTAATATAGCCCGAAAGGTCTACGACCGGGTGGGTCATGTCGTCATCCTGCATTGTAATTATTGGTATCTGGGTAATGCTTCCCTTTCCGTTCCTGATGCAGCCCGCTCTTTCGTAAAGGCTCGCGAGATCAGAATACATATATCCGGGGAACCCTCTTCGTCCGGGGACTTCCTCTCTGGCCGAACTGATCTCGCGAAGGGCTTCGCAATAGTAGAGCATGTCGGTCATTATGACCAGGACATCGTATCCCTTTTCGAACGCAAAATATTCCGCTGTGGCCAGCGCTGCGCGAGGAGTCAGCAGCCGCTCAACAGTTGAATCGCTGGCTAAATTGATAAAGAACACACCATTGTGTATGGCGCCGGTCTTCCTGAAGGAATCTATGAAATAAGATGCTTCGCGTCCCGTAATGCCTATGGCCGCGAAAACCACAAGAAAAGAACCCGACCCGCCCGGAACCCTGGCCTGACGGACGATCTGCGCAGCCAGCCTGTTGGCGGGAAGCCCCGCTCCGGAAAAGATCGGCAGTTTCTGCCCTCTGACAAGGGTGTTCATCAAGTCTATCGTCGAAACACCCGTTTCGATATAGTTGCTGGGGCTTACTCTTCGCGCCGGATTCAGTGGCAATCCGTTAACAGCAACATATTCCTCTACAACGGGTAGCGCGCCTCCTTCCAGGGGCTGCCCTCTTCCGTTAAGAACCTGGCCGAGCATCCCTCTTCCCAGCGGGAGCCGGAAGACATCCCTGTCGAGCCATATAGTGGTTTTTCCGGTATCGATCCCCATCGTACCCTCAAAAACCTGAACAGCGCAGATATCCCCGTCGACCTGGAGTATCTGCCCGGTCCTCCTCGAATCCGGGGTTTCGATGATAACGAGTTCTCCGAATCCGGGTTCCCTGACTCCGGAAACGAACAACAGCGGGCCCGATACGCCCTGCACCGTTCTGTACCCCTCTCTGGCCAGAATCACTGGAGAATCACCTCCAGACCCGATATTTCCCTACCCAGTTTTGCAACAAGGGCCTCTCCGCTCTCCTCCATTATTTCGTCGGCGGCTGCCCTTAAATCCAGAAGGTAACGCAACAGAGGAAGTTCGTCGATCTGCGAAAGCAACAATCCTCTTTCAAGGCCCTCGGCAACTACCCCGTCGACTTTGAAAAAGACCGCCAGAAGACGGAACTGGCTCTCCGGAAGGAAGTAGGCGTCCCTGTCGTCGAAAGCATTCTGCTGAAGGTAGACGACCTTGAGCAGTTCAGAAAAACGCAACAGCCATTTATCCTTTTCGGATAATCCGTCTCGACCCACGATCTGGACAAGCGTCTGCAGTTCCTTTTCCCTGTCGAGGAGTATCCTGAGCTGTTCACAATACCGCGGCCATTGCGGCCCCAGTCTTTTTTCGAAATAGGGCGCCAGATTATCGACATACAGGCTGTAGCTCTGTTTCCAGTTGATCGAAGGGAAATGCCTCTGTTGGGCAAGCGACTTGTCCAGAGCCCAGAATGCACCG
>CAZBLL010000186.1:0-3758 GCA_964492625.1 uncultured Synergistaceae bacterium | reverse complement strand
ACTATGGTTCCGTCGCGGAGGTGGTGGGTGGTAATCGTCAGCGCGTTGACGGCGTCCATAACGCCCGCCAGCGGGTGGTTGAGCGGCATTTCCATGGGCGCCACTCTGGCCGTGAATTTTCCGTTGTCCTCTCCCACTTCGGCTATCAGTTTGATCCGGGCTCCGGCTGCTTTTGCTTTTTCTACATCGGCCGGTGTAATGTCCGTTATGCCGGTCCTGTCGACTTCCGTTACCTTAAGGGGCCTGTTCATAAGGACCTTGGCCATTACCTGTACTTTTACCGCTGCGTCCCATCCCTCCACGTCGCCGGTGGGGTCGGCCTCCGCGTATCCCAGTTCCTGCGCCTTCTTCAGCGCCTCGTCGTAGGCCATGCCGTCTTCCATGCGGCTCAGGATATAGTTGGTGGTTCCGTTGACTATGCCCTGGGCCCGTGTGATATCGCAGCCCGCCAGGGCGTCTCTGGCCAGGTTCATTGCCGGGGTTCCGCTGAGCACTACGCCCTCGAACATGTAGGAAACACCGTTGGCTTTTGCCAGGTCCAGCAGTTCCGGAAGAGCAACCGATACGGGGCCCTTGTTGGTTGAAACCACGTGCTTGCCAGAGGCGAGCGCGCGACGGATATGACTGACTCCCGGTTCACCCGTTTCCAGGTTGGTAATGGTCGCCTCGACCACAAGATCGGAAGCCGGGTCCGCTATGATATCCAGCGTTTCGCGGTCCGTAGCGTCGGGGTGGTTTTTGAGGTTGCCTTCCTCGTCGAGCAGTTTGAGAGTGGCTGTAAGGTCCAGCCCCGCTGAATTGTGCGCCGACCCCTTAACCGGGTCGGCTATGGATGTAACGATGTACTCGAAACCCTCGGTATCTTTCAGTTTGTCGCGTTTGTTCTCCAGTATCCTCACAAGTCCCTGGCCGACGTTCCCGAAACCCACACAACAGATTTTCCACATACGGCTCACCTCCGGGTGATATTCTCGAGACCCAGGCGCTTTGCGGCGTCTTCCGTGGGAATGCCGTTACTGTCCCAGCCCCTGAGTTTGTAGTATTCGTCGAGCATGGAGCCCAGAATCTCGGGCGTCATCGCAGCGGTCTGTTCTCCCCTTGGCGGCATGGGCAGGGGGTCTTTGAGCATGCGCGGAGGCAGCGTGTCTTCCGCCCTGGAGATGCCGGCCTCGCGAATATTGAAGAGCCTGATGTGGTTCCAGATGCGCTCGCCGGCTTTGACGTATTCTTCCTCCGTCATCTCCAGCCCGATTCCGTATTTCAGGCAGGCCAGCATACGCTGCTGGTCGTATGGAGCGAAATCGCAAACCACCAGCGAGTAGGCGGCGGCGCGCTCATCCTGCGTGGTTTTTACCGTCAGCGCCATTCCATCTGTACTGAAACGCGGAAGATCGCCGTCCAGCTCGCCCAGCACTGTCCAGGCCCTCTGGTGGCAGCCGCCGCGGTCGGCGGTGGAGTAGGCCAGCGCCATGCCCCAGGTCGCGCGCGGTTCATAACCTGGCAGCTCCATGCCCTTGGTGTGGATGGCGAAATGCTCCGATCCGCCGCCCATCCTTTTGGCCGCCTCGCGCACGCCGTCCGCCAGCATGTCGCCTGGGCCTTCTCTGTCTGCTATCTGCTCAAGCAGTTTTACCTGCCCCTCGGCGTCTCCGAAAGAGGGCAGATTGTTAGCCATACCTTTCTCGCTGCACTCCATGGCGAAAGCCACGACGCCTCCGGCCGAAATGGTGTCCATGCCCATCTGGTTGCACACCTTCACGGCTCTGGTCAGGTCTTCCATTTTCCCTATTTCGTTGTTGCTTCCCAGCAGCGCTATGGATTCGTACTCGACCTTGGTGTCTACGCCGTCGGCCTGAAGCACCTTCCCGCAAACCATGGGGCAGCCGGCGCAGGCCACGTCGCGTTTGGTGTGGTAGCGCAGGTTGCTCGACGTAAGCCCGTATATGGGGTTGTAGAACCCCTGTTGAAAGTTGCGGGTGGGCAGAATGCCCGTGCGGCTCATGGGCTCCACAAGCGATGCAGTTCCCACCGTACGGCGGATATGTGACTGGTCCTGGGCCAGCATGTCTTTTATGATGATGGATGTTTCTTTGCGGAAGGAGGTTTCGTCCTCAAGGGGGATTGTTCCCGTTCCCCTTACCGCCAGGGCCTTGAGGTTCTTGGAGCCCATCACGGCGCCGCATCCGCCTCTTCCCGCGATCCCGGCCCTCTCTTTGTCGCTGTCCTTGTCGACGGTGATCGTTGCAAAGCGCACGCCGTTTTCACCCGCCGGGCCGATTACCGCGACCCTTGCGTCGGGCGCCGTCTCGGCCCGTACCGCTTCTACCGCGCCATCTACTGTTTTGCCCCAGACGGCTGTGGCGTCGCGAAATTCCACTTTTCCGTCGTCAAGCCATAAGTAAACGGGCTTTGAGGCTTTGCCCGTAACTACTATTCCGTCGTAGCCCGCTCTGCGAACGGCTGGAGCGAAATGGCCCCCGGAGTGGCTATCCACGTACATTCCTGTAAGGGGCGATTTTGTGGTCACCACGAACCTTCCCGAAGTAGGGAAGGGCGTTCCCGTCAGCGGCCCCGTAAGAAAGCAGAGAGGGTTCGCCGGTTCCAGCGCGCCCGTTCCCGGCGGCATAAGGGTGTCCTGGAGATAGATACCCAGGCCTTTCCCTCCCAGATAGCGCGCGACGACGTCGCCAGGAACGACCTGTTCCCTTGTTGTTTGTGTCGACAGGTCGATATGAAGCAGTTTACCGAACATCAGATGTCTCCCCCCTGTGAGGGCTAAATAGCCCCCGGTAAATTCGTATTACGCTGGTTTTTCCTCCCGGAAGCCCGCCGTTTTGGCCATGATTTTCCCCGTAACGGTTTCGGTCAGCGCCCTGTTGTATGACGTGATTCTGCTGTTGAGGTCCGAAACTGTCTCCGGGTTGTTTCCGGTAGGCGTTTTTCTTCTCAGTTCTCCTATTTCCCTCAGGGCCATCGCGAATTTCTGGTGCGCGACGGCATACCACCATGCGGCGCCCAGCAGACCCAGGAAAAAGAAAATCAGAAATGTTCCCACGACGCACCTCCCTTGGAGAAGGATTTTGAAACTGTTCCATGCCTTCGCAGATTATTGTAACAGGCATGCGAGGGATGCGAAGCACAACGTTTAATGCAACCGCATGCATAAACCATTATTCCGTATTCGTTCATATCCAGGCCGATTTGTGAACCGGGGTTGACAAATCCGGGTCCGGTTGGTATAAATTCTTTCAAGGAAACAGGAATAGCTTGTCATTCCGAATCCGCCTTCCGGCGGAGAGGAATCTCGGTTTTCAGGAGGTTTTGCATTGTCTATTTGTTGCGATATCACCCATGAACCCGGACGTATAAGACCTGACTGCCGGCGGATGAACACAACTTTCGAAACAGCGCCGACCGAACACCGGACAGGAGGGCTTGATATGTGGATGAAAGACGACAACGGAAACTGGTTCATGATGGAACAAAAGCCGATAGACTGCTGCGGAGAAGCCGCAGGTGTATGGCATAAATCGGAACAGAGCGGATGGTTCAACGCAGAGGCCGACGCCTCGTTTGCCTTCGCACAGGCCAGCGCCGCAAAATAAGGTTTCAAATCCCTTTCAATACAGAGTAGAGGCAGCAAAGACGAAAAGCCCCGGCGCCGCCAAGCGCCGGGGGTTTTGTGGTAAGGGGGGAGGAAAAACTTTTTGGAGCGGGGGCGGGGGAAAACCTGGCAGGGGGAAGGTCCGGGGGGAGGA
>CAZBLL010000185.1:0-3770 GCA_964492625.1 uncultured Synergistaceae bacterium | reverse complement strand
TGAGCGTAGGCATTTCCGCCCCGTCGAGCTGAAGTAGAAGATCGGCGCCCTTGCCGTAGAGTCGAATGCCTTCGCGGGCCATGAGCGTTCCCATCAGCGCCGCGGGAACCACCAGCAGAACAAGGATGGCCGCCGTGGTTATTCCGGCCGCGATATTGGAATACCTTTCCCGGAAAACTCTTCTGTAGATCCATTTGTAAAGCGGGTAAGCAAAAAACGACAGCAGCGCGGACCAGGCGAGAGGCCTGAAAAGAGGAAGCGAGACATAATAGGAAAGCGCGGACAGAAGCGAGAAAGCAACGACAAACGGTATGTAGCTGCCCCTGGTTCTTCGTGCGTTTTCCCGTACTGTTTCGCTCATTGTCTCACCTCCGGGGAATGGTTCCTTTTTCGGATCTTCAGTATACATCAGACGCTTTGCCCGCGCGGTTTCGGTCCTATTCCCATTCTATGGTGCCCGGCGGTTTTCCCGTAACGTCGTAAACAACCCTGTTTACGCCCTGAACCTCGTTGCATATACGCCTGGCGGTCACGTCCAGCAGTTCAGAAGGAAGTCTGGCCCAGTCGGCCGTCATGCCGTCGCTTGAATCGACGGCCCTCAGGGCGACCACTTCCGAATAGGTGCGGATGTCGCCCATTACCCCTACTGTCTTTACCGGAAGGAGAACGCAGAACGCCTGCCACAGGTCGTTGTACAACCCGGCGCGCCGGATCTCCTCGATAAATACGGCGTCGGCCCTCCGGAGAGTCTCAAGCCTGTCCGGTTCAAGATCACCAAGGCAGCGGACGGCCAGACCGGGACCCGGGAAGGGATGTCTCCCCAGAATCGAGTCCGGGGCTCCCAGCAGCGCGCCTATACGGCGCACTTCATCCTTGAAGAGGTCCTTCAGGGGCTCAAGTATCTTAAGGCTCATCTCCTCGGGCAGCCCGCCCACGTTGTGATGACTCTTTATCACCGCGGCGTTTTTTCCGCTGTGTCCGCTTTCTATCACATCCGGGTACAGCGTCCCCTGCAGAAGCCACTGTGCTCCGCCTATCTCTTCCGCCTTGTCCTCGAAAACCCTGATGAAGGTTTCCCCTATGATCTTGCGTTTTTTTTCGGGATCGGAAACACCCTTCAGCGCGTCCAGAAACCGTTTCGAGGCGTCCACGTAATGCACCCTAAGACCCAGAGAGCGGCGGTAGGCATCCAGTACTTCTTCGCTTTCATTTTGCCTCAACAACCCATTGTTCACGAAAATACAGTCGAGCCTGTCGCCCACGGCCCTGCCGGTAAGGACCGCGGCCACACTGGAATCAACTCCTCCGGAAAGACCGCAGACGACACGGTCGCTTCCGGTTCTGGCCGATATATCCGCTACGGTGTCCTTAATCCAGTCCTCGAGGTTCCAGTCGCCCCTACAACCGCACACGCCGTACAGAAAGTTTTTGAGTATTTCCGAGCCACGCTCGGTATGCGCCACCTCCGGGTGGAACTGAAGGGCCAGAACACGCCCCGACGGATCGGCAAAACCCGCTATCATACCCGTTTCGCTTTCCGCAGTAACGGTAAAACCGGGAGGGGCCTCCCGGACATAATCCCAGTGGCTCATCCATACCGTCAGATCGCCGGAGACGTTCCTGAAAAGCGGAGATTCCCGCCGGGCCACGGTCACGCGCGATCTTCCGTACTCGGCGAACCGGCCCTTTTTCACACTGCCTCCCCTGAGGTGCGCCATAAGCTGCATACCGTAGCATATCCCCAGAACCGGGATGGACCCGTCCAGCAGGCGGGGCGAAACCGTGGGCGAGTCATCTTCGAGCACCGTCCCGGGACCACCCGATATGATAATTCCCGCGGGCTTGCGCGCCAGTATTTTTTCCCCGGGCTCGTCCCATGGAGCTATTTCGCTGAAAACACCCAGTTCCCTTACCCTTCTCGCTATGAGCTGGGTGTTCTGTGAACCGCAGTCGATGATAAGCAAGGTTTCCGGTTTCTGCTTCATAAGCATGGGGCGGGTCCCCCGCCCTCACCTCCGTGA
Source organism: uncultured Synergistaceae bacterium (assembly GCA_964492625.1). GTDB lineage: Bacteria > Synergistota > Synergistia > Synergistales > Thermovirgaceae > CAZBLL01. The sequence goes on along the minus strand of CAZBLL010000185.1, from coordinate 1,749 downwards.
ACATGACTTTTCCCTGAAACAGGCAGATTCAAGTGTACCAGATGATGAAAAAAACGGGCCCCTCCGGGGAGCCCGTTCGTTTGTATCGCAAAAAAGGAAACGTCTGTGTTTCTAGTAATCCATTCCGCCCATTCCGCCCATGCCGCCGGGCATGCCGCCGCCCATGGGTTCATCCTTCTTGGGCTTGTCGGCCACAAGGCTCTCGGTGGTGAGAATCATGGAGGCTATGGATCCGGCGTTCTGCAGAGCGCTTCTGGTCACCTTGACGGGGTCGATAATACCGGCCTTTACGAGGTCCTCGTACTTGCCGGTAGCGGCGTTGAGACCGTGGCCCTTGCTGAGTCCGGCAACCTTTTCGACAACCACGTCGCCCTGGAACCCGGCGTTGTCGGCGATCAGGTGCAGAGGAGCCACCAGAGATTTGCAGACTATGTTGGCGCCCGTTCTCTCGTCGCCTTCGAGGCCGCCGATGAATTTCTCAAGAGCAGCCACGGCGTTGACCAGGGCCACGCCGCCGCCCGCTACGATGCCCTCTTCAACTGCCGCGCGGGTCGCGTTGAGAGCGTCCTCGATACGGTGCTTAAGTTCCTTCTGCTCCGTTTCGGTGGCGGCTCCAACCTGCACGACGGCTACTCCGCCTACGAGCTTGGCCAGGCGTTCCTGGAGTTTTTCCTTGTCGTACTCGGAAGTGGAATCCTCGAGCTCCACCTTTATCTGGGCGGCGCGCTTCCTGATTGCATCTGGATCGCCGGCGCCCTCTACGATGGTGGTCTCTTCCTTGGTGACGCGAACCTTTTTGGCCCTGCCGAGCATGGAGAGGTCGGCGTTCTCAAGCTTGAGGCCTACATCTTCGGAAATAACCGTACCGCCGGTCACTATGGAGATGTCCTGGAGCATGGCCTTGCGGCGCTCACCGAATCCGGGCGCCTTGACGGCCACAACCTGCATGGTGCCGCGGAGCTTGTTGACCACGAGAGTGGCGAGGGCTTCTCCTTCGACATCCTCGGAGATGATCAGAAGAGGCTTGCCTGTCTGGACAACCTTCTCCAGCAGCGGAACCATATCCTTGACGGTGCTGATCTTGCCGTCATTGATGAGGATATAGGCCTCGTCGAGGCTGGCTTCCATCCGCTCGGGATCGGTCATCATATAGGGGCTGACGTAGCCCTTGTCGAACTGAAGGCCTTCAACCATTTCGAGGGTGGTTCCAACTGTCTGGCTATCCTCTACGGTGATGACGCCCTCTTCTCCGACCTTTTCCATGGCCTCGGCGATCAGTTCGCCTACGGCTCTGTCGTTGGCGGAAATGGCGGCAACCTGCGCGATCTTCTCACGTTCCTTGACGTCGATGGCGCCGGCCTTGAGTTCGTCGACCACCACGTCGACTCCCTTTTCGATACCGCGGCGCATGAGCATGCCGTTTGCGCCGGCGGCCACGTTCTTCATGCCCTCCATTATGATGGCGCGGGCCAGAACCGTGGCTGTGGTCGTGCCGTCACCTGCGATGTCGTTGGTCTTGGAGGCTACTTCCTTGAGAAGCTGGGCGCCCATGTTTTCGAAGGGAACCTCGAGTTCGATCTCCTTCGCTATCGTCACGCCGTCATTGGTGATGGTTGGGGAACCGAATTTCTTTTCCAGTACTACGTTGCGACCCTTGGGCCCGTGCGTACCGCCTACGGTGTCGGCTACCTGGTTCATTCCGCCCTCAAGCGCCCGGCGTGCTTCTTCGCCAAAGCAAAGCATCTTGCC
>CAZBLL010000184.1:0-3773 GCA_964492625.1 uncultured Synergistaceae bacterium | reverse complement strand
CCTCTTCGAGCACAGGGGGGGGTACGCTTTCGAAGCCCTTGCTTCGCGGGTGCTTCACGGACTGGGGTTCAAAGACACCAAAGGCCTGTCGCCGTGCTCCGAACTCTCAGGAGGGTGGAAGATGAGGGTTTCGCTGGCTGCGCTTCTCGTCACCGGGCCCGATGTGCTGTTGCTCGACGAGCCCACCAATCACCTGGACACCGAAAGCATGGAATGGCTGGAAAACTATCTTTCCTCGTTCAGTGGATCGCTGATCCTTATTTCCCACGACCGCAGGTTCCTGGACAACCTTACAAGGGAAACGGCCGAACTGGCCAATGGACGAATTACCGTCTACAGGGGAGGTTATTCCGTCTTCCGTGAACAGAAACAGCGCAACGAGGAACTGATGGAAAGACACCGCAAAAACCGTGAGAAGGAAAAGGCCAGGACCATGGAATTCATAGAGACCTTCCGCTACAAGGCAACCAAGGCCTCTCTTGTACAAAGCAGGATACGGCAACTGGACAAGATGCAGGACATGCAGGAACAGGACGCAGGAAAAACCGTAAGGATACGTTTTCCGGAATGTCACCGGAGCGGCCTGGAAGTCATACGCATCCGCGACGTTACTCACAGATACGGAGACAACACCGTTTTTTCGAACGTCGACCTCGTTGTGCGCAGAGGGTCTAAAGTGGCGCTGGTAGGGGTTAACGGCGCTGGCAAATCCACGCTTTCAAGACTTATCAGCCGTGTGGAGGAACCCACCGCGGGTTGCGTTTCGTGGGGACACAACGTGAGGGCGGCGTTCTTCTCCCAGGAAAGCGCCGACAACCTCAGGTACAACAGAACGGTATGGGAGGAGACGCTTTCCGTGGAGTCGGACTGTTCCGACCAGCGCAGACGGACGCTTCTGGGAAGTTTCCTGTTCACCGCCGACGATCTGTCGAAACCGGTGAGCGTTTTGTCTGGCGGCGAGAAATCGCGCCTGGCGCTGCTGAAGATACTTTTGAACCAGACCAACCTGCTGGTTCTGGACGAACCCAGCAACCATCTGGACATAACCACCCGTGAGCTGTTTCAGCAGGCCCTAAGGGAATACGATGGAACCATAATACTGGTTTCGCACGACCGCTATTTTCTGGACACCATAGCCGACCATATCGTGGAAATACGAAACGGGAACATTATCGAGTATCCCGGGAATTACACTGACTTCATCCGGAAAAGGGCGGAACGGGAAAAGGAACAGGAAAAAGCCCAAAAACCCGCAAGCCAGGCCTCCGGCTGGGACCGCAAACGGCTTGAGGCGGAACGCAGAAACAGGATATTCCAGGAGAAAAAGGCCATACGCGCCGAGCTTGACCCTCTGGAGGAAAAGATTGCCGAAAAAGAGGAAGAAATGGAAAAAACCGAGTCACTGCTTTGCGACCCGGACACCCTGTCCCGGTCGGACAGGGTGACGGAGCTGATGAGGCAACGCGACCAGACCGCGAAAACACTTGAAGCGATGATGACGCGCTGGGAGGAACTTATGGCCGTTATCGAGGAAATCGAGTCCTCGCTTTAATCATATCCGGGGGAATCATCCCTTTTTTTCGTGCTAAGCCATTTTCCGCATGACGGACATTTTATCGAACACGTGGGGATCTTGGACCCGCAGAAAGGACAGGTCTTCCTTTTGCAGCATACGCAGATATTCAGCAAAATGCCCGCCGCCATAATAACAACTCCGGGAAAGCGAAGCGCTGGCCACGCCAGGCCGCCCAGCAAAACAAGGAACCCTGCGCACAGCACGCAGTGCGGAAAACTAACGAACCCCTTAAACAGCATCAGGCAGCCTCATCTATTTTCCTCCGGGAAATGATTTATTCCAGTTCCCTGAAAAACGCTCCCGTCAAAAACAGCAGCACCGTGCCCGCGACCAGGGCTACGATCGGCTTTTTCAGGAACGGAATCAGCATAACGAGTCCCCACATTCCGTACCACACCAGCACCAGGCCAACGAAAACCGCAAAGGCGTATAACACCTTGTGGTGCATCTTGAGATCCCGCCGGAACTTGCCCGCCGTCCTGTCTAGCAGGGCTGACAGCGATGATCTGTCGCTGGCGGTCTTTCTGGCTACGGCGTCCGCTATGCGCTCCACGCTTGCGTCGTCGATGACAAGGCTTTTTCCTTTGTTATCCGTTAATTCTTTATCCGTCATATGGTTTATGGTTTCCTTCATCTGATTTTATTGTAGCAGGAAAGAATCGCTTCATCCAATTATCGGCCAATTATTGAATCGACATGCTCGAGGGATGTTCCAATGTCCGTGGCAAACCCCTGAGCCTCAAGCGCGGAGGATAGCGCAGCCAGGAACAGTACGATGTTTTGTCTGTTAGAGCCGCCGCCCATCAGGCCTATACGTATGATTTTACCCTTCAGTTCGCCCAGTCCCGATCCCACCTCTATGGCGTACCTGTCCATAAGGTAATTCCTGACGGCCGCTTCATCCACCCCTTCGGGCATCTTGACGGATGTAAGGCTGGGAAGGCGGAACTCCGGTTTTACCAGCAACTCAAGACCCATTGCCTCCAGTCCCGACCACAGGGCTTTGGCGTTGCGGCTATGCCTGTTCCATCGATTTTCGATACCTTCCTCCATGATGATCCTCAGGCCCTCGTTCAGCCCGTACACCATGTTCACCGGAGCTGTATGGTGGTAGAAACGCTCCTGTCCCCAGTATCTCATTATCATCGTCAGGTCCAGATACCAGCTCTGAACCTTGCTTTTTCGGTTGCTGATGAAATCGACAGCTCGTTGGGACACGGTAACCGGCGCAAGCCCGGGGGGACACCCGAGGCACTTCTGCGTACCGCTGTAGACCATGTCAAGCCCCAGGCGATCGACTGGAACCTCCATGCCTCCCAGCGACGTTACGGCGTCGACCAGAACGAACATGCCTGCGTCGTGAGCCATTTTCGATATGTCGTCAAGTGGCTGCAGTACACCGGTTGACGTTTCCGCCTGCACTATACCGACCAGTTTGGCGTCTCCATGCCCGACTATGGCCCTGCGCACGTCTTCGGGGTCTATTGGCATGCCCATAGGCGCGTTCACGTTTATGACCTCGGCGTCGCACCTGCAGGCCACGTCCTGCATACGGGAACCGAACACACCGTGCGAGCAGATTATGACCTTGTCTCCCCGCTCTATCATGTTGACGCAGGCCGTTTCCATCCCGGCGCTGCCCGTTCCGGACATTGCTACGGTCAGGTCGTTGTCAGTAGTAAATACGCGTTTCAAAAGATCCCGGGTCTCGTCCATTATTTTGACGAAATCCCTGTCGAGATGCCCCAGGGTGGGCTCGGCCATGGCCGCCAGGATGCGGCTTTCCACTGGCGTGGGGCCGGGCCCCAGGAGCAGTTTTTCGGGTACGTTCCTTCGCTTCATATTTTCCGGCATCGACTAGCGCCTCCCTGTGATCGAGCATGGCAATTGCTGCAGACAGTATCCCAAATGGTTCCTGAATTGTCACCTTGCATTTCCACCCACACGCTACCGGTTGTCCCGGCTCTGCAGGCGTGCGTAACGCAGACCCTCCGTGGAATAGAGGGCAGGCGCCAGCCATATACAGGTAAATGTGGCCATGCGCGAAAAGGAAAGAGACTCGTGAAAGAAAAAGATACCCAGAAAAAAGGTTAACGTGGGGGCTATGTACTGCAGTATGCCCACCGTGACCAGCCGCAGACGTCTTGCTCCGAAAGCAAACCAGACCAGCGGAAGCGAAGTTATCGCTCCCGTAGCC
>CAZBLL010000183.1:0-3786 GCA_964492625.1 uncultured Synergistaceae bacterium | reverse complement strand
CAAGGATACGCCGCTTTACTTTCTACCGCCATACACCAGAAATGAGCTTAACTCGCTCGATTATGGTCCTTACGGAAATGATCTCCGCGTCCGTAGCTATATATCCCAGTTGCTCCGGGATAACCATGAGCCCCGAGTAAGAGCGATAGATGAGATATGGAAAATCCTGCGTCGTCATGTATGTTTTGTTGTTTATCATCAGCGAGCCCGCTATGGCCCCAAAATATCTGCCCAGCTCTTTCTGCAGGCTCAGCGGCATATTGTAATGCGGCGCCTCGAAAAGCAGCGGGTGAAGCCCCGCCCTCTGAAAAAGCCACAGGCCGTATTTCATGTGGCTATCGAAATACTTTTTTTCATCGGGTATCGGTCCGTCGGTCTCGACATCCCAGAACTCCGATCCTTCGCCCGAAACCTGGTGATACTGGTGCGATGTGCCGTGCATGATCACCGTGCCGCCGGAGCGCTCGGCTTCCTGAAGAACCTCCACCAGCTCCTGGTTGTCGGGAAGCACTGTGGCGAGCTTCTTGCCCCTGGGGTTTATGAAAACAGGAAACACCGCCATGGAGAAAGGAATATCTTCTTCTTTAAGATAGCGAATGCAGTCTCTGAGCTTGTCGAGTCTTTCACCTCTGTAAGATGGATTGATATCCTCGAGCCTTATCATCGCCTTGCGTATTGGGCTGTGCGGCGTCTCTAAAATATCGTGAAGAACGTCGGCGAACACCCATGCAGGAATTTCGAAAACGGGCTTTCCCGAAACCAGCCAGTCAGTTCCTTTCTTTTCTATAAACGGAACACCGCTGTCGGCCCGAAAGAACGACACCACCGTCTCGCCGAAAGGTCGCGACATCTGGTGAACCGGAAAACCGTCAAGCCAGAATCTGCGGCCCCTGTATTCGACACTGTCGACCGGCTGCACGGAAGGCAGCGCGCCCAGGCTTCTGTGCGCGCCGATATAGCAGGTTGTCAAGGTTCTAGAGTTCAGCGCACCGGCGAACTGGGGTCCGGGCGGAGGAGAATCGTAGCTCGCCAGATAAAACACAACATCGGCCGAGGCGGCCTTTTCGGGCTGTTTTTCGATCTGGTCAAGCGTGACCGGCTCCGCCAGATACTCCCTGAAATGGCCGATCAGGTTGGTAACGGCAACTGTGAAGTCCCGGGTCGTTTCGTCGTACACAACCAGTGCTGTCTTAGCCGAGGCAGCCACCGCGAAAACAAGAATGAACACAAGCGCTATCAAGAGAGGTCTGGTCACTTGAAGAGGTTCCTCCTTCCCATCGCCGATCTCCGGCTGTAGGCGATAAAAAGCAGTATTATCAGAATGCCGCCAACGCTGAGAAGACCATACGTCAGATATCTGGTGAAATACCTGACATGGCCATTACCCGGAAGCATGTCTGTATCGGTAAAAGTGGTTTCCCGAACTGTTACTCCCTCTGTCAGAGCAAACACATCGGGGTCGTATCCATTGGATTCAAGCCCCTTTATCAGGGTTTCAAGATAATCCGCACCCAGCCTGGGATCATAGGCGAACGAGGCCAGACCGCCCCTTACAAGAGCCATCTCCCTGGCCATACTCAAAATGACAGCCACGGACTGCTGCGGCATGTAGGCCGAAACATAACCAAGGTTTTCGGGGATTAGTTTCATAGCCCCCACCCGGCAGGTAAATGGTGGAGCAAAGGACGCTGAGGCGGTCTGCGGACTGGCCTGGACCCTGCCCAGGATCAGGTCGAAGCGATCGGCTACGGTGTCAATCAGATCGGGCGGAAGCATGTACCCCGGAGCGACGAAACCGCGGGGAGCGACACCAAGCCTTTCGCAGATGGCGAGTCCGTTAGAAACGCGCGTTCGCAGTATGTTTCTCCCATCCCTGAGGGGCCTGTCTCTGTCGATATCCCAGAATTCAGCTGCATCGTCGTCCGGTATCCTGTGGATATTGCCGGCGAAACCTCTCATGAAAAGCGGTATACCCCTGCGCTGCAAATTACGAAGTTCTTCTGCAAGTTCCCGGTTTTGGTCCAGGGTAACGAGATTGCCGGTCCCGGCTTCCCATATGGCGGGCTGAAATGACACTCCGAAGGGAATATCATTTTCAATAAGCCATTCCGAGGTTTCGGCAAGGACCAGGGGATCGGCAAAAGGGTCGATACCGTCGAGCCTTACGAATATACCGCGACCACTGGCGCCCTCGCCCAGAGCCTGGAAGAGCATGTCCGAGAAAACGTAAAGATTCCCTTCCCAGAACGGAACACCTGTAAAAACCCAGAGATTTTGCCCACCGGCCTTTACCGCAAGGGGAGTTGACGCCGCCATATTAGTGGCCCAGGCAAGAACTTCATCGCCTTCGCCGACTCTGATTACCGGGGCTTCCTGTCCCGTACCGGCGAAAAGCACTTTGTCGTCTTGCCTTGCATGGTCGTATTCGAAAACTTCACCCTGTTCAAACAAGATATTTCCCTCCTGAACGGCCGGAGCACCTTCTCCCACCCAGATAACGGGAACGGAAACCGCTGGGATCCGAATTTCAGATACGCCCCGTTCAAGAACCAGGAAAACAACTGCGTCGAATCCGCCGACCATTGCGGGACCATAAGTTTCGCTGTTTCGCACAACTACTTCGTCGGCAAAATGCGACAGGAGCATACGCATCATATAGACCGGGTCCGCCGAACTAGAGGGCAACAGAGACCCACCGTCGTGAACCAGAAGCACTCTGGCGTCGGGCTGTGCGGAAAGCACAGGAGCGACGGGACCCAGAAAAAACAACAGCGTTAAAACAGCAAAAGACGTTCTTTGTAACGGCCGCCTAGCCGCGGTCATATTCGTAATCCCTCCTGGCTACGTTCAGCAGGGGGATATATTCTTCTCCGTCCTCCGGATAGGTGGAAACACCTACCTTGATGGTGAGCTTGATCCTCCGGAACTCTTCGCCCGCCGGAGTAACGTCAATATAGGGCAGTCGTTCTTTGACCCTTTTCTGCAAGGTCCTGGCGCCTTCTTTAGGGGTCCCTGGAAGCACAAACCCGAACTCGTCCCTGCCGATACGCGCCACGAAATCCTCTACCCGCTTGACGGAACGGATAACCTCGGCAACTTTGAGGATGACCATTTTCTGAACCCTTACACCATGAACGTCTTCCATTTCGTCCATAAAGGCGATCTTTACCATCATCAGCGAAAATTCTCCACCGTAACGTTTGGTTCTCGAAGCTTCCTCGACCACCCTGAAGGCGAAACGTTTCGCGTTGTCCAGCCCCGTGGCCTCGTCCACCGCTACGAGATCCTCGATTTCGGTGTGAAGCGTACCCAACCGCTCTATGACCCCCGAGACGGTCTCATGCAACGACCCGCTAAGAAAGGCCGCTACAGGAACAGCAATGAGCCAGAAAAGCTGGCTTACTCCTATGTCTACAGGCTGCCCCAGCCACAGAACCACGCCTACTTTGAGCGTTCCGTACCCGAAAAGCACCAGCAGGGCGACTATGAGGCTTCCTCTTGTCCCAAGGCTGAGACCTGTAAAAAGGCAGCCTGCCGTCACCAGAGACATGGTGTATTGCTCAAAGGGTATGGAGAAATGCATGAATTGCCACGTAAACAGCACGACGAAGCCGCAGAACAGAAGAGAAAGTTTCAGGTAAATGTTGCGTTTCAGATTTTGTTCAGACACAGTATCCGCCTCCTCCGCCCATTTGGGCTCAATCGGATTGGAGCAAAGCGTCTATTGCTAGCAGCGCCAGGAGGTTGTCGAACGTCCAGGCCGAATAACAGCCCTCGCTTTCCTCG
>CAZBLL010000182.1:0-3788 GCA_964492625.1 uncultured Synergistaceae bacterium | reverse complement strand
TTTTTGAGTAAAGTATGCGATCTACAATTTGCCCCAATTGATCTTCAATGGAAAGCCTTCTGGAAGGAGAAACCCGGGCCTTCCGGATCTCCTTTTCCATGGAATAGACCGTGAACTGCTTTCTGTCGAGTTCTGCTATGGCCGCCTCTTTCGAAGATGATTCCAGCAACCCGCTCCTGTGACTTCCTTCTGCATCGTAAGCACGGTACCTGAAAACGGGCAAAGCTAGGCGCCTCCCAGGACACGCATCATCTCATCGGCTGAAGTAATCCCGTTTTTTACCTTTTCGAGCCCTGATTCCCACAGCGTTCTCATGCCCCTTGCCTGAGCGCGGTTCCTTATCTCCCCTGCAGTTTCACCGGATACGACCATCTGCCGAATTTCCTCATCCACCAACAGGTGCTCGAAAAGACCAACGCGGCCGCGGTAACCCGTGCCCAGACAATAGTCGCACCCTTTTCCCCTGAACGATATCTCCATGCCGGCGTCTTTTAGAAAAGCCGGGGGGCGAACCGGTTCCATGCATTTGGGGCACACGCGCCTAACAAGGCGCTGGGCAACAACACCCAGCAGTGAGGCTCCGCACAGATATGGCTCCACCCCCATGTCAAGAAGCCTGACTACAGCGCTGGAGGAATCGTTGGTATGCAGAGTGGAAAGCACCATATGTCCCGTAAGCGAAGACTGCACTCCGATATGTGCGGTCTCGAAATCCCGCATTTCCCCAACCATTATGATGTCGGGATCCTGTCGGAGGATTGAGCGCAAAGCCGAAGCAAAAGTTACTCCCGCTTTCTCGTTGACCTGTATCTGGGATATTCCGGGCAAATCGTACTCTACGGGATCTTCAACTGTAATGATGTTTACGTTCGGCCTGGCGAGTGACTGGAGAATGGCATACATTGTCGTAGTTTTCCCGGAACCCGTCGGCCCCGTGAAAAGAACCATTCCCTCGGGGTGCGAAAGGAGCCTTTTGTGGCGAGTCATGTCGGAACTATCCATCCCCAGATCCGTCAATGAGATAAGGCCACTCGAAGTATCAAGTATCCTGAGCGCCATTCTCTCTCCGTGTCTGGTGGGTATGGAGCCGACGCGTATATCGATATCCCTGTCCCCGATACGTATACCTATCCGCCCGTCCTGGGGAACATACCGCTCGGCTATGTCCATCCTGGCCATTACCTTTATCCTGCTGGTCAGGGGCGCCTGGTGACCCTTGGGAAGTACCAGCTTTTCATTCAATACTCCATCTACGCGGAAGCGCACAGTAACATTTTCTTCCGACGGTTCGATATGTATATCGGTGGCTCTTTCCCTGACGGCCTCGCGCATCAGGCCGTTGACCAGTTTTATGATGGGAACATCCACAGAGTCGCTGAGCACGTCTTCTCTCGCCAGGTAATCCAGATCATCGATCCCCTCGACGGCTTCTACCGTTTCCTGGGCTATTCCTGACTCCAGATCATAAAGCGCGGAGAAACACTTTTCGATCCATTCAGCGGGGTGCTCCTCAATATCGGCGTGACAGCCCGAAAGAGAAGCGAACAACTGTGCCTGAGGATAAACATCAATAGAAGGCGCACCCATGAAAAGTATGTCGCCGTCCCTCCTCAGCGGAAGCAGAAGCATCTGCTTCAGTGAATCCAGACTGCAGGATTGCGGAATAAGTTTCAAGGTAGTTTCAAGGTCAAATTCCACCGAAACGTTAGGAACGGATTCCCTTGCTACTCCATCCGCTTCGCCCCGCGTATGCTCTGGATCATTTATCCGCTCATCACTCTCTTCATTGCTGACAGCGGGTATTTTGCGTCTCTGCTCCGAGAGACGCTCTATATCTTCGAGGTCTTCAAAAAACCTGGAACCGATACCCGAGAGATACTCCCAAGCTTCTTCCTCGTGAATGTATCCTCCTTTTCCAGTGTGTTTATTTTCCCTTTCACTCATTTTGCGGGTTCCTTTCCGTAGTAACTCAAATGTTCTTCACCTTTTTGAGGGGCAAGCCTTTCGGCAATCTCGCAAGGCAACGGCAGAAACCTGAGTATTTCTCTCCTGCTCATTTCCGAAAACATATGCCTCTGCATGGCCATGTTTTCAACCAGCCTGCTTGAAACCGGGATAACGCACCTGAAAAGAGCGCTGATCTTTTCTTCCACGCATGCGAAAAGCTCCTTCTGAAGCCGTATCCTCCGATCGTAATGCGAAATCACCGCACCCAAAAACTCTATCCCCCAGGTTTTGGTCTCCTTTTCCAACATAGCGGCAAATTGTAGAACATTTACTATACCTCCCACCGCGTGCTTCGAAAGAGTCGCAGGTGTAATGAAAGCATCCGAAGCCAAAAGAGCAGCTCTTGTAAACTGGCCCAGGTTGGGCGGGGTATCAAGAACGCACAGGCTGAATTCCCCGGGAAGCGACTTAAGCACTCTCTTCAACTGATCCCTTCCTGTGGATGGCAGCCTCAAAAGGTCGGAAACCGGCTCAAGTTTCATGTTGGACGGGATACAGTAGACATCCTCAAGACCCCTCACCCGGGCCTCGACCACACCTCCGTTTTCCGCTATCCGTGTGGTGTTTTCGGGTTCACGTAAAAAATCCGCCAGCGTAACCTTTGCCGAGGCCGGGTTACATCCCAGCGCTTCGGTCAGATTTCCCTGCGGGTCGCAGTCAACGGCGAGCAGGCTCCCCTTTAGCCACGATGGAGGCAGAAGACCCGGTCGCTCATTTCTCAAATATGCAACCGCCTCGAGAACCAGCAGGGACAGGGTGGTTTTTCCACACCCTCCTTTGTGGTTGCACAGGCAAACCGTATCCCTCATACTCTCACCCGCCGTAAAAACCCTGTTACTGGGAATCCCCTATAGTCTCCCTGTAAAGCTGTTCAAATCTGTCGCTAACATCCTGTTCCCCCGAGCTCAACTCCATATCTCCTGAGGCTATGGGCGCAGTCATTCTCTCAGCCTCTGCTGGTGTTTCGATAATATACGGAGTCAGGAATACTATGAGATCGATCTTTTCTCTTTGTCTTACTGTCGTAGTAAACAGGTTCCCCAAAAGCGGAATGTAGGACAAACCAGGGACCCTTCTCTTCAGATATTTTTCTGCATCTTTGATCAATCCTCCGAGTATAACGGTCTGGCCGTCCGATACGGTGACATTGGTCTTGATCTCTCTTTTCGCCGTTACCGGCGTTTCAGATGTCATCGCCGACAGAACATCCTCCGTACTCTGCTCGATCTCGAGAGCCACCAGGTTGCCGCTGCGGACGTGCGGGGTCACCTTCAGTATCAATCCCGTATCCTTGTATTCATAGCTGTTCTGCACCGAAGAAGGGTTGGATACGTCGCTAACCTTGGACTTTAGTTGCGGTATAACCTGTCCTACCTGGAGAGAGCTTTCCAGGTTATCTGTACAGAGCAACCTGGGCATCGACAGAACGTTCATGGCGTCGTATTTGTTCAACAGGCTGACATATGCGTAAACTAGACCGTTGGCCTCGTAGGTTGTTCTGGTGCCTTGCGTATGATCGGTCGGGTCGATCCATTCCTCCGTTTTAGAGAGATCCTTGAACCACTCAACGATTCCAGCCGGTACACCCTGAGTTCCCAGTTGCGCCTGTCCGGCGTATACCATGCTGTTCTCGATCTGGCCACCCCAGGTCGCCCAGTCGATCCCGGCGTTCTTCAGTTTTGTAAGGTTAACCTCCGCGATGAGGGCTCTTATCATTACCTGCTTGGGCTGGGTATCCATCTGCTCGATAATATCCAGTAGCGACTGATACTGATGCGGGG
>CAZBLL010000181.1:0-3802 GCA_964492625.1 uncultured Synergistaceae bacterium | reverse complement strand
ACCATATCATGGTTCACGCAATCGGCGACAGAGCCATAGATCAGCAACTCGACGCTGTGGAGAAAACATGCGCCCTATACCCGCAACCGAAATATCCTTTCCTGCTCAATCACGTAGAAATTCTTCGCCCCGATCAGATAGAAAGAATGAAAAAACTCCCTGTGGCGTGCGTCGTACAGCCCACATATGTTCCCTCCGATATCGACATGGTCCCAACCCGTTTGGGCGATAAACAGAAATACGCATGTGTATGGAAGGATCTGCTCGAAGCGGGGCTTCTGCTCTGCGGCTCCAGCGACGCTCCGATAGAGACGCTGGACCCGATGGTCGGAATCTGGGCTCTCGTCAACAGAACAAGTTACGACGGCAAAAGGACATGGAGGCCCGAGCAGAAGTTGCCGCTGGACGAAGCTCTGCGAATCTATACCACCTACCCCGCCAAGGTTCACGGGACATGGCAGTGGAATGGAAGCATAACTCCCGGCAAAGCAGCGGATATCGCCATTTTCGACAGGGACCTTTTCGCTATCGAGCCAATGGAAATTCGCAACGCAAAAATCGTTAACACTTTTGTCGACGGCAGGTTGTCCTGTGGACATATCGCCGGGTGGGACAACCAGAAACAGGGAGGATACAGCATATGACTCGCTTCAAAACAGGAATATACAGCGTGGTCAACTTTAACGGGATAGATATGGAAAGGGAAATCCTGGAAAAGGTGGATTCCGAGGTTGTGATGTTCAAAACTGTCGAGGAATTCGAGAAAAATCTTCCGGAAATAGACGGTCTGATCTGCGATATTACGCCCATTACCCCGGAGCGGCTGTCGAAAATGAAAAAATGCAAGATCGTTGTCAGGCACGGCATGGGAGTGGAAAACATCAACATTCCCTCAGCGACCCAAAACGGGATTATCGTCTGCAACGTACCCCGTTTCAATCTCGAGGAAGTGTCGGACCACGCCCTGGCCTGCGCCCTTTCCCTGGTTAAAAAACTCCCCCATTACACCTGGAGGGTGCGCAAGGATCGTTCCTGGAAACTCCAGGATTTTCCACCCGCGGACCAGTTCTCGGAATTGACAATGGGGATTGTCGGCTTCGGCCAGATTGGGCAAATCCTGGCCAACAAAGCGAAACATATTTTTAAAAAGATCATTGCTTATGACCCCTATATCAACCGTGAAAAATGCGGGGAAACCGGCGTGGAAGTCTGCGAACACATGGATGAGGTATTCAGGACCGCCGACATAGTGAGCATCCATGTTCCACTGAACGACGAAACCCGTTATTTCGTAGACAAAACCAAACTGAGCATTATGAAACCCACGGCATACATCATAAATACATCCCGCGGCGGCCTCATAAATCTTGACGACCTCCAGCAGGCGCTCCACAACGGAATTATCGCGGGCGCAGCGCTTGATGTAATTGAGGGAGAACCTGTTCCCGACATGACTCACCCGATTTTCGACGAACCCGGATGCGTAATCACCCCTCATACAGCCTGGTATTCAAATACATCCCTCAAAAAACTCAGGACCATCGCCGCAGAGGAAGTAAGAGACGTTTACCTGGGAAAGCGGCCCGCAGGCCAGCTTAACGAAGTTCAGTAAGGGACATAAGGAGACGCTAAAATGCAGAATCTTCACAAGATGACCAGACGGATTTCGGAATGTTCTTTCGAGGGCGGAATAAGGGACATTTTTGAAGCGGCGCTCAAGCTACAGGCGAAAGGCATGGAAATATTTCACCTCGAAATCGGTGAACCGGATTTCGATTCACCGCCTGAAGCAAAGAAAGCCTGTGTTGAAGCTCTGGATACCGGCCAGACTCACTACACCTCTATGAACGGCATTCCCGGGTTAAGAAATGCTATCGCGGAACACGAAGCAAAACGAGGGGTACAACTAGACCCGGAAAACATCGTTGTGACTTGCGGAGCCGAGGAAACACTGATGGCCCTGATGCTTGGTCTTCTGGACATAGGCGACGAAGTTATCCTGCTTACGCCCTGCTTTGTTGCCTATAAAGAACAGTGCTATTTTGCGGGCGTCGTACCTGTGGAGGTCGAAGCGAACCTGGGTGAGTACTACGGCCTTGATATCGAAAGGATATCCGAAGCGATAACTGATAAAACCAAGATGATCATGATCAACTCGCCGAACAACCCTTCGGGGTGCATTATAAACAAACCCGATATGGACAGGCTGGTCGATCTGGTCAAGGGAAAGGATATCTGGCTGCTAACCGATGAATGCTACTCTGCGATAATCTACGGGCAGGAGCACGTAAGCCCGCTGGACTATCCGGAAATACAGGATCAGGTCCTTTACGTCAACTCGGTTTCAAAAACGTTCGCCATGACCGGCTGGCGTGTAGGGTACGCCTCGATGCCCGGCGAAGTTGTCCCCTACGTATCAAAATCCCATTTGATGCTGACCAGTTGCGCTCCCGCGTTCTCCCAGCATGGAGCAGAAGCGGCTTTCAGGAATAGCGTCGACCATACCGCAATGATGAGTCGGGAATTCAGGAAACGCCGCGACGTGGTAGTCGACGCTCTGACAAAATGTCCCGGTGCGGATTTCCCCTCCCCTGAGGGCGCGTTTTACGTACTGCCTTCCATAGAAAAACTCAAAATACCACCACTGGAATTCGCCCTCGGCCTCCTGAACAAATACGGTGTCGCGGTTACTCCCGGAGACGCGTTCGGCATCAAAAACCGGGTGAGGATCGCCTACACCATCGATATAGAGAACGTCAGGCGCGGTATGGAGTATTTCGTTGCCTACTACAACGAATGTCTCAGCAAGGTTTCATGGTAAAGGAAACGAGAACGGAACCAGGCTCTGACAAGGGCCAAATACAGAAGGAGGCATTTTGCATGAGAAAAGTAGTTTTGATGGTAATGTGTGCTTTGTTGGTTTTGGTCTCGGTCTCGGCCCATTCTGCAATGGCCGCCAAGACCTATAAGTTGAAACTGCACTCCGTGGGCTCGGAAACTCACCAGTCGCATCCGTCTCTGCTGGCGTTCAAGGAATACGTTGAGGAAGAGACGGACGGCAACGTAGAGGTAGCACTACATATCAACGCGGCCCTCGGCGGAGACCGCCAGGCGACGGAAGCAATGCAGCTGGGTACGGTTGAATGCGGAATCATCGGCACATCCACACTGGCCACCTTCGCACCCAGGTTCAATGTTTTCGACCTGCCCTTTGCTTTCAAGGATTTTGAAACGGCCTATGCGGTTATCGACGGCCCGCTTTCGGAAAAGCTACAGGCCGACCTTAAGACACAGGGACTCCGCGTCATCGGCTGGGGCGTCAACGGTTTCAGAAATGTTAGCAACAATGAAAAACCCATCAATACGCCAGCCGACATGGAAGGCATGAAGATACGTTGTATGGAGAACCCCATTCATATCGCCACATTCAAAGCCATGGGAGCCAACCCCACGCCTATGAGCTTCTCGGAGCTTTACACCGCTCTTGCTCAGGGCACCGTGGACGGCCAGGACAACCCGGTGGTTCTCACCTATTCCTCGAAATTCTATGAAGTTCAGGATTACTACTCACTCACGGGACATATTTTCGCTGTTGCGCCTCTCGTGGTCTCTGAATCGTTCTTCCAGTCTCTTCCGGAAGAATACCAGGAAGTTATCCTGGAAGCCGGTAAACGGTATGAGAAAAGCGAGCGAGCCGCCACAGAAAAACAGGATGTCGAAATGCTGGAACTCCTCAAGGGAACAGGCATGAATGTCAACACCTTGACTGACGAAGAAAAAACACAGTTCGTTGAGGTTACAG
>CAZBLL010000180.1:0-3837 GCA_964492625.1 uncultured Synergistaceae bacterium | reverse complement strand
GGGCTGAACCACATACCGCCCGTGGGAAAGCATAAGCGCCGGCCTGGCGTTCTGCTCGACCAGAAGAACGGTGACCCCCTCGGCGTTGATGCGCTTCAGCTCCCTGAATATGTCCCTGATGATTATCGGCGCCAGCCCAAGCGAGGGCTCGTCCAGCAAAAGAACTCTGGGCCTGGACATCAGCGACCTCGCCACCGCCAGCATCTGCTGCTCTCCGCCCGAAAGCGTTCCGGCGTACTGCTCCCTGCGTTCCTCCAGGCGTGGAAAGAGCGAAAAGACCCAGGTGAGGTCCTCTTCTATCTTGCTTCTTTCCTTTCGGGGGAACGCACCCATCATCAGGTTTTCGTAGACCGTCAGGTTGGCGAAAACCATCCTGCCCTCGGGAGTAAGGGAAACGCCCTGGGCTACGACCTGGAAGCTTTTGCTGGCCAGGGGTTCACCATCCAGGGACACTGACCCGCTTTCTCTGGTCACCATTCCCATTATCGCCTGCATCATCGTTGACTTTCCCGCTCCGTTGGCGCCAATAACGCTTACGATCTCTCCCGGGTAAACTTCGAGCGAAACTCCCCGCAAAGCCTTGATGGCGCCGTAGCTGACGTGAAGGTCGCGCACTTCAAGAATCGGTTTCGCGCCGGACATTATACGTCCACCTCCTCGCCCAGATAGGCCTTGAGAACTTCCGGGTGGTTCTGGATGGAATCGGGGTCGCCTTCGGCAATTTTGGCGCCGAAGTTCATACAGATGATATGCGGGCATATCTCCATGATGACGTCCATATGATGCTCTATGACCAGAATAGTCAGCTTGAAATCCCTGTGAATGCCCTGGATAAGGTCATTGAGCTCGAAAACCTCTTCCGGGTTCATGCCCGCCGCCGGTTCGTCGAGAAGCAGAAACTCCGGGTCAAGTGCAAGCGCCCGGCCTATCTCCAGCCTTCGCTGCATACCGTAGGGAAGCGTTCCGGCCGCCTGCCGGGCGCGCTCCACAAGCCCTACCCTTTCCAGTATCTCCATGCTCTTCAGATGTATCTCGCGCTCCACCCTGCCCCATCTTCCAAGATGGGACGCTCCTTCCATGAAGCTGTAACGGTGATGCTGCTGCATCGCAACCATTACGTTTTCCAGGGCCGTGGAACCGTGGAACAACCTCAGATTCTGAAAGGTCCTTGATATGCCCTTGCGAATGACTTCGAAGGATTTCAGCGACGTGATGTCCTCTCCCTGAAACATGATATGCCCGTTATCAGGGGAATACACGCCGGTAACGAGGTTGAAGATGGTGGTCTTGCCGGCCCCGTTAGGGCCTATCAACCCCGCCAGTTCACCCTTTTCTATCGCAAAGGACATATCCCGCACCGCGTGAACGCCGCCGAAGAATTTGTTGACGTTCTGCAGTTCTATAATCGGGTTCTGAAGGGCGGTCATTCTGCAGCGCCCCCTTTACGTCCGGAAAAGAGCCTTCCGATCTTGTTGCCCATTTCAGCGAACCATTCCCTGTTCAGTTCCCTCTGACCCATTATGCCCTCGGGACGAAACACCATTACGCCCACAAGCACAGCACCGTAAATGAACATTCTGTATTGCGAAATGGGCCGGAACAGTTCCGTCACAAGCGTTATGACCGCCGTTCCAACCAGCGTACCGCTCATCGAACCAAGACCACCGAACACCACTACCGACGTAAGCTCGGTCGACTTGAGCATATCGAACATTACCGGCTGCAGGTAGGTCAAAAATCCCGCCAGCAGCGCGCCAGCCACTCCGCAGTAGAAACCGGAGATGCCCAGGCTGGCCACACGGAAATGAAACGTATTGTACCCCATCAGCGAAGCCGCGATATAGTCGTCTCGGCACGCCTTGAGGCTTCTTCCAAAACGGCTGTTTATGAGATTAAACATTATCAGACCCATCACAATGGTAAAGATCAAGGCAACCGGCAGCGAGGTGAAGCCGTCGATCCCCGGGTAGCCCCTGGCGCCGCGGGTAACCGAATCCCAGTTTTCCAGCACCAGCCTGATTGATTCTCCAAGCCCTATGGATGCGATGGCGTAATAGTCTCCCATCAGCTTCAGAGTAGGAACGCCTATTACCAGAGCGACTATCATCGCGAAGATTCCGCCCATGATAATGGCGGGAAGCCAGTGGATTTCATACTGAAACGTAGCTATCGCAGCCGTGTAGGCCCCTATCGCCATATAACCTGCGTGACCCAGGGAAAAAATTCCCGTAAAGCCTATAAGAAGGCTTACGCCCATTGCTGCTATAGCGTTGATGCACAGCAGAATTATGATTCCTTCAGAATAACCGGACATAACCCTGTCCCCTATACCTTCTCGCTCACATCCTTGCCGAACAGACCCGAAGGTTTGACCAGCAAGGTGAACACGAGCAGTGAGAAAACAACCAGATCTCTCATCTGGCTGGAGATGAATCCGGCTGTAAGCATTTCGGAAAGCCCCAAGATAAGGCTACCCACTATTGCGCCGGGAAGGGACCCCAGGCCCCCTATAACCGCCGCCACAAATGCCTTTATGGTGATAAGGCCCAACTGGGGATACAGGGTATATCGAACAGAGAGAAATATCCCCCCAACCGCTGCAAGCACCCCGGCGACAAAGAATACTATCGAAATAAGCCTGTTGACGTTGACCCCCATCAAACCGGCGGTTTTAAGATCGTACGAGGCGGCTCTGATGGCTAGCCCCCACTTGGTTTTCGCAAGGAAAAGATGCAGGAAGGTAAGACAGACGACCGCCACTACAAGAGACAGAATATCGAAAGCGCTGGTCGTGATATGACCGAACAGGGAAACCGGGTTCGTGGGTATTACCTCCGGAAGAGCCCTGAATCTCCCGCCCGCTACAATGACAAATATATTTTCGATAACGATGCTCATACCCAGGGAAGCGATCAGAAGATAAAGCTTTACGTCGGTTCTTTCGCGTATGGCCTTGTAGGCCATGCGCTCCGTGAGGATAGCGGAGAAACCCGCTCCCAGCAGCGAGAGCGAGGCGGCTGTCCAGATGCCTACGCCCAGCTTGCTGAGTGCGTAGTAACAGATATAACCGCCTATGACGAGAAATCCGCCATGTGCAAAGTTTGAAAAAAGCAATATCGAGTAAACGAGAGAATAGCCTACGGCTATCAGCGCGTAAACGGACCCGAGTGAAAGACCGTTTATTATCTGCTGAACCAATACGTCCAAGTCCGGTCAACTCCTATCAAAATAGCAGGCGGGCGCGAACACCACGCCCGCCTGCTATAGGTAAATGCGTACGCCAGAATTATTCGGGCTTGATCATTTTCAGGAACTGGGCTTTTCCGTCCTCGCACACAAGCATGACCGCATCCTTGTCAACGGGGTTGTGGTCGGCGGGATCAACGGTGATGACGGCGTGATGAAGCTGTACGCCCTGGCTGCTTTCAAGAGCCTTGGCGATAGCGTCGCTGTCGACGGCTCCGGCGCGCTCGATGGCGTCGGCCAGCCAGTATACGGCGTCGTAGGCAAGAATGCCGTTGACGAATTCCTTGCACTCGTCGTTGTATTTAACCTTGTAATCATTAAAGAAGGGCTGCATGTTCGGGTCCTCGGGAGAAACATGGTTCACCCAGTAGGTGCCTTCCATGGACTCGCCGGCGATGTCCCACATGAAGTCTGCGTAACCGTCGCCGCCCATGACCACGAGATCATCCATTCCAAGCTCGTGGGCCTGCTTGATGGTGAGGGCCATTTCCTTACCCATGTTCGGGAGGACGAGGACCTCTGCGCCGCTGTCGCGGGTCTTTGTGAGCTGTGCGCGGAAATCGACGTCGACGCCGCCCCGGAAGGCCTGAT